>LXTK01000062.1 GCA_001643475.1 Proteobacteria bacterium SPGG2
CACCCATCGAAATAAATTCTGACCAGCTCATTGCGCTTTTGTTCCCACTACTTCTGCGACCCAGTGCGTATATTTTTCGCGCTCCAAAATCGCGTAACGCATACGCATTAAGACAACAGTAGCAAAATAAAGCTTGAAGCCAATGACCATTATCAGCAGCGGTACCAGCATACTGGGATGAATGGAGGGTGCGCCTAGCTTGCTGACTGAGGCCGGCTGATGCAGGGTATTCCACCATTCGACGGAGAAATGGATGATAGGAATGTTTACGACGCCGACTAGGGCAAGGACAGCGGCGGCTCGGGCTGCCCGGCGAGGTTCTTCAATGCTTGCCTCCAACGCCATAAAGCCAATGTAGAGAAACAAAAGGATGAGTTCTGAGGTTAGCCGCGCGTCCCAAACCCACCACGTGCCCCACATGGGTTTGCCCCATATTGAACCGGTAACCAGCGTAACAAGGGTAAACGATGCGCCGATCGGCGCGCAGGCGCTGGCCAGAACCTCAGCGAGCTTTGTCTTCCATGTGAGCGCTAGCGCGCCGGCTGCTGCCATAACGACATAGACAAACATGGACATCCAGGCACTAGGGACATGGATAAATATGATGCGATAGCTTTCACCCTGTTGATAGTCAGCCGGTGCGACGAATAGGCCCCAATACAAGCCAACGGCGAGCAACAGGGCGGCCAATGCCCCGAGCCAAGGAATGAGGCGTCCGGCGAATGGATAGAAGTTCTTAGGAGAGGCGTACTTGTACATCCGTGTTGCGCGCTTAGTCGAGTGAGATTCGCAAGGCGATAGCGGTAACCCAAGGGGTAAAGATCACAGACAATACCAAGAGGGCTGTCAACAGCGACAGGTGTGCTTCCACATCCATGCCCAAGGCGTAGGTTGATACCGCCCCAGCACCAAAAATGAGCACCGGAGTATACAACGGCAAAACGAGCAACGAAAGCAACACACCGCCACCGCGTAATCCCAGTGTCAGCGCCGCGCCAACGCTTCCAATGAGGCTTAACACAGGTGTCCCCAGCAGGAGTGACGCAACAAGTATTCCCATATTTTCATACTGTAAGTTTAGTTGTAGCGCTAACAGGGGTGAAATCAACACCACTGGTAGTCCGGTGAGCAACCAGTGGGCCAATATTTTGGCGAAAACAAGCATCGTCAACGGGTGCGGTGTGAGGGTAAGCTGTTCGAGCGTGCCATCGGCGTAGTCGTTGGCAAACAGACGGCTCAGCGACAACATGGTTGCTAGCAGTGCGGCTACCCAGATTACTCCTGGGGCCATAGTGCTCAACAGATTCGGTTCGGGCCCGACCCCGAGTGGGAACAGGCTAACGACGATGACAAAAAAGACAAGTGGTGTCAGAACATCCGTGCTTCGGCGTAAGGCCACCGTAACCTCCCGTACAAACACGCAGCGGACAGCGACGAATAGACTGGATGAAGTCACGAGTCGAGATTAATGTGTTGAGTGGCCTTGGCGCTACAGCCGATTTTTTGGTGGGAAGTAATCACCACCATGCACCCACGCGCCAGGTAGTCGGTGAGCATGTCCTCCATTACCGCCACGGAATCGGCATCAAGCCCGGCGAAAGGTTCGTCAAGAATCCAAAGATTCTTTTCCGAAACTAGGAGTCTCGCCAGGGCCAGCCGCCGCTGCTGGCCCTGTGACAACACTTTGGTCGGAAGGTGAGCAAAGCGGGTCAATCCCATGCGTTCAAGCGCACCCTTCACCAAAGTATCGGTGCCATTGTCTAGGCGCGTCGCCACGCGTAGATTTTCTTCTGCTGTTAGATCTCCTTGCACGCCATTAGCGTGGCCGACGTAAGCGAGTAAGGCCCGATAGTCGTCGCCGAGCGCGTGGATGTCAGTGCTGTTCCACCTGATTCGGCCTGCGTTGGGTCGCGATAAGCCGCAGAGGGTACGCAGAAGTGTTGTCTTGCCGCTACCGTTGCGACCAACGATGTGCAATAGCTCGCCGTCGCGCAGGTTAAAGGAGAGGTCGCTGACCAGCGGCCGGTCACCGCGAACACATTCTACCTTGGAGGTCTCGAGCAGGTTCATCGTGTCTGTGGCTCAGATATGGGGGTCCGGAGGGCTCATAGATGAAACTGTGATGTGCCAGTCACGCCCGCACTTAAGTGCGACTATACTAGCCATTAATCGATGTGTGGCATCGGTGTGGACAGTCCCTGCTTCAAATGGCGCCCAGGAGACGATTCGAACGTCCGACCTGCTCCCCGTGACAAGCGAATTACTACATAGATGACTTTGTACCCGCTAAGTTTAGTCCTTCTGGGTAATCTAGAAATAGTCCCAGATTGGAACCTAAGTTCTGCTCACATCACGTTGAACCTTGAAGAACTGGCTGATGAGAGTCTATGATTTATTGAACTAGGTGTTTCTAGCACCGCGACTAGCGGCGAGTGGAGATCAGTATGGCAAAAGCAGACAATTCTCCAGGAATCGGGCCTGGACCTACTATGCGTGCCCGCGGGCTAATGGCCGTCGCAGGTCTGACCGTGTTGTATACGTCACCCGCGCATGCCTACCTCGACCCCGGCACCGGCAGCATCATCCTACAGGGACTGTTAGCGGGCATTGCCGCCGCTATGGCGGCGGCCGGACTATATTGGGCGCGCGTCAAAAACTTCTTTTCTTCCGTGTTTTCTTCCAAGAAGTTAGCAGATTCGAACCCCGAGCAAGACCCCGAGAACTAGGAATCATCATATGGATCCCGCGCGCACCGATGCCGGTTCGTTTCGGGACCGCAGCGGAAGGGTCTACGTGGTCGATGGCTGTGTGTTTCGCACCGTTATGCCCAGTGCGGTGGAAGACTTCGAATTTGTCAGATCCACGGGTTTTCTAGAGCGCCTCATTGACGACAGTCGCGTCGTCGCCGAAAAAAAAGTAGATCCCCGTGTGCTCGGACAATGCGCCCAGGGTGCCCATTATGTACTGGAGCATCCGATGTTGCCATTTGTTTCCTACCCGTACGAATGGCCCTTCGCCGCTCTTAAAGCCGCGGCCTTACTACAGTTAGACATCCATCTCGAAGCCTTAGACCACGGAGTAACTCTCTCCGATGCGACCGCGTACAACATACAATTCCGCGGAGTTGACCCTGTGTTCATCGACAACCTGTCCTTTCGACGCTATCGAGAAGGCGAGTTTTGGATTGGACATCGCCAATTCTGTGAGCAGTTCGTCAACCCGTTGCTGCTTAGAGCATTGCTTGGGATCCCACACAATTCTTGGTATCGCGGCACGCTAGAGGGAATAACCGCGCAAGATCTCAGTCGAATCCTGCCCTGGACCCGCAAGTTCTCGTGGAATGTGTTGACGCATGTGGTCCTACAGGCCCGCTTTCAGAAGAAGTCTACCGGCAGAGACGATGCGGAACGACGGGTCAAAGAAAAAAAGCTGCCACTGATTGCTTTTCAACAGATGCTGCGCGGGTTACGTAAATGGATTGCAAAACTCGAGCCGGTAGATACAGGAAAAACTGTGTGGGCGGATTACGCACGAGACAACAGCTACGCGTCCGACGAAGCGCAGGCAAAAAGGCAGTTCGTTTCAGAGTTCGCAGCCGCGACAAAGCCTAAGATGTTGTGGGACATCGGTTGCAATACGGGGGACTACTCTAAGGCCGCTCTGGAAACTGGGGCTGAGTATGTGGTGGGGTTCGATTTCGATCAAGGGGCTTTGGATACTGCATTTGCTCGCGCCAAGACTGAGCGCTTAAACTTTCTGCCATTGTTTCTCGACGCCGCTAACCCGCCCCCTAGCCAGGGTTGGGGGCAAGCCGAACGCATGGGTCTTATGCAACGTGCTGACGCCGATGGTGTGTTGGCACTCGCGGTTGTTCATCATCTTGCGATCAGCAAAAATATCCCATTAGGTGACGTGGTAGATTGGCTAGTGAGTATGGCGCCCACCGGAATCATCGAATTCGTACAAAAGTCCGACCCCATGGTGCAGACGCTATTACGATTGCGGGAGGATATATTTGATGACTACAACGAACAGTCGTTTGTCAGTGCCCTGGAAGCGAGAGCGGCCATTGTGAAGTCCGTTACCGTGTCTGCAGCCGAGCGCCGGTTATATTGGTTCAGACGGCGTTGATGACAGCACGTCCACTCAACTTCATGGAGTCATCGTCGGGCTGGTTGCTTCGCAAGGTCACGCAGACCCGCTCCCCAGCTTAAACTAGAGACTAGTCTGGGACCAATAAAAGTACAAATTTACGGTCGGCACGCCACTTCAACGCTTAAAACGTCCAGCGAGAGCTACAAAGTGGCGAGAGAGGAAGATGGCGGTGGCGACGAGCATATTGTGTATTGGGGTTTTTCGGATCATAAGCTATATCTCTTAAGTAGTGGGGAGATTCTGCACAAACCGAGGTATTGTCAATGAGCCGTGGTCGCGAATTGCAAACAGTCAAGGCAATGGGCTTAGGCGCGATATTGGCATTCAATGTCTTTCTGTTTGTTCCTTTCACCCTGTATGTCGGCAACCTTGATGAATTCATCGCCTCGTTCTCAACAATCCTAACTTTCTATATTCGTCCCGCCATATTTTTCATTGCCGCGCTCTCATTGATCGGAGCGTTTCTGACCAAGTCGGTTTTCCACCGCTACCTGATCCTGCTCGCTGCAATCAGTCTGCTGTTTTGGATCCAGGGCAACATGCTGGTGTGGGACTACGGATTAATGAATGGCCGGGGTATCGATTGGGCACGGGACTCGTGGCGCGGGTGGGTAGATCTGGGAATCTGGTTTGGCGTGATCCTAATCGCCATTGTTTTTCACCGCCGTATCGGGAGGCCGATAGTCTATTTGGCGGTTGCAACTTTTTCTCTGCAGCTAATCGTCGCTCTAGTTGTGGGTATTCAGAATCGTCCCGTATTGGCGGAAAAGGCCGACAAAAAGTTCTCTACCGATGCGCTAGTGGAAATGCAGCGGTTCTCCTCTCGCAAAAACGTGCTGCACATTGTACTCGACGGATTTCAATCGGACATATTCGAGGAAATCGTCAGCGATCGTGAGGATGGGGCGCGCTTTAGATCTGCGTTGAAAGGTTTCGTCTTTTTCAGAGAAAACCTAGGCGTTTTTTCCTATACACATATGACAATTCCCGCTCTGTTAAGCGGTAAGATTTACCGGAATCATATGCCTACGGATAGATTTATCGACAAGACCATCGGTGGTAAGACCATCTTGAATGCTGCGCACAATGCTGGTTACGAGATAGATCTTGCTGGCGCAGCGCTCTTGGTCGGTATGTACGCTAAAGGCAGTTACACCAACGCTTACAACATACCGGTAAATTCTCATGTGACCAAGCCCGAGTACGAGCGCGATGATTCCGCTAAGCTTCTCGATCTCGCATTGTTTCGGCTTGTCCCTCATTTCTTGAAAAGACACGTATACGGTGATCAACTTTGGCTGGTCCAATCTCTTCTTAGCGATTCAAAATATATGCAGCTGCAGTTTTTCTCGCACAACGCCTTCCTACGTCAGATGAAAGACAACATGTCGGCAAACAGATCGACTCCGGTTTACAAGCTGTTCCACTTGATGTTGAGCCACGAACCTATGGTGGCGAATGAGAACTGCGAATATGCGGGGCGAGTGCTCCCGACAGTGCGAGCGACGGTCGAAATCCAGGCTAAATGCAGTCTAATCGAAGTAATCGGCTTGCTGGAAAGGATGAAAGAGCTCGGTATTTACGATGATGCTATGATCATTCTCCAGGCCGATCACGGTGCCTGGGTACAGCCCGCAGGACTAGTAGGGGACGGAAAGCCCATCGTGATGACCATCAGGCATGTGGCGCAGGCGCTGCCGCTGATGGCGATCAAGCGGCCGGGCGCCGATGGCTCACTGCAGATGTCCCTGGCACCCAGCTCAATTATCGACACGCCGGCAACTGTCGCTTCGGTCTTAGGCTTGAACGAGGAATTCGATGGCGTTTCAGTTTTTGATTTGCGGCCTGACGAAGCTAGGGAAAGAAGGACTTACACCTACGAGTACAGTCGCAATGAATGGACAAGAGAGTACTTGACTCCCATCCAGGAGTTCATTGTTAGTGGTAGCGTCTTCGACACTGCGACTTGGCGATACGGCGATCAGTTCCTCCCTAATGGGATTGTGAAGAAAAGATAGGCGGCTGCGCTTGGGGCCCTTGGCTCTGGTAGGGCGAGCTGGATTACGGACTATACAAAACTTGCGCAACGTTATTGGCGCCCCGGAGACGATTCGAACGTCCGACCTGCCGCTTAGGAGGCGGCTGCTCTATCCGACTGAGCTACCGGGGCGTTCGAATCATTGTAGCGGAAAATCAGTGCTGGGCACCGCTTGGGCGCGAGTGCCACGTTAGCAGGACAACCGCTTTAGCGGTCATCGTCGAAATTGATGGTGGAGCGGAGGAGGATCGAACTCCCGACCTTCGCATTGCGAACGCGACGCTCTCCCAGCTGAGCTACCGCCCCTTCTTTATGTTAGAGCATACCTTCGGAGCACAGGTTGCTCGCGGTCCAAAGCCCTATTTTAGGATATCTGTCATGGCGGCGGGAAGTTTTAGGCGCTTGTAGTTGTGGAGAGCAGTTAGTGGGCGGCCTGGTTGTCGCCGGTGCAAATGATGGCATATGGGCTAAAATTAGCTAGTAAGCCCGTACCAACGTGTAGCTCAAAGGCATTCTGATAGATGCTCCAGTTCCCCTCAACGTGACCGTAAGCCTGTGCGCTCAGAATTTCTTGTCTTTGGATCCCCATCGATAGCGGAGGCAGAAGTAGAAGAAGTTGTCGCCGCCTTAGGTCGGGCTGGCTTGGCACGGGACCAGCAAGGCGGCGTCTGACCACCTAGTGCCTGCTTATGGTGACACTTATGGGCTGCCGATTACGATTTCTAATTGTTCTAACAATTATGGGCCTTACCAATTCCCTGAGAAGCTGATCCCGTTAATGATTGTTAACGCATTAGATGGTAAATCTTTGCCAGTATATGGTGATGGCCTCAATATTCGCGATTGG
>LXTK01000225.1 GCA_001643475.1 Proteobacteria bacterium SPGG2
TAGCAAAAATAAAATCAAACAGCAACCCGAGCTGGTAGAAAAAAGTGGATTGCCCTTACTTGAGGCCAAATTGACGGAAGATATCGTACCCGCGAAACAAGCCCTCATTCGGGACAAGGTAGTACAAGAAATCGGCAGCATGGTGCAAACCACGGCGGCCGTGGTGGAAACACGGCTCAGCGCTACTAACGCTGAACTCAAAGAACTCAAGGGGATGAGTGGGAAAAATAAAAATGTCATAAAGGACATGATGGAGAGAAAACACCAGGATCATGAGGTCTACAAGAAACGAGTTGCAAGTTTAGAAAACACCCACAAGGTACTGGATGGACAGGTCAAAATGCTACTAAATCACCTCAGCATAGAAGCCTTTGACAAGCTTATTGACAAAACCCGTAAAGACATGCAAGGCAGCTGGACCACACATGGCCTAAAAGGTGGCATGAAGACCTTCTTCGAAGGTGCCATGCAAACCATGGCTAGGGTAGCAAAACAGACTGAGCGCATAAGGGGTTTGGTCGAGGCAATCTACGACCGTTTCCAGGTCGAACATGGTCTTGCGAAAATCAAACTGGACAGTTTCGCGCTACAGCCGTATCACGACGAGTTCAAACGACTGTACAAAAAGGCTGAGGTATTTCGCAATAGCCCCTCGATGGTAATGACTGAACAACATTTCGTGGTCAAAAAATTCTTTATAACCTTGGTAAGCCGGGCACGACAGCTTTTCGAACGAGCCAACAAGGATGCGGCGAACTGGAGTAAGGCAATCATGGCGCCAGTATTTGCCCAGATTCGCGAGCACAAAGTTATGATGGATCAACAAGTAAGCAATATGCAGAAGATCCACAAGAGCTTAGATAGTCTGAATGGACGCATTAATCAGCTAATAAGTACAAAGGAAAATTTGGAAGGCCAGCGGAAGATCAATCAAGAAATGCTGGCGCAGATCGGGGACCCAGGATTACCAGCGGGACGAATCGATGGATCGGTTGTGGCCAACGATGATGATGATGATGGCCCGCCAACTGACCGGCTCGCGATCACCGGTGGCGTGGCGTAACCGCTATTTAACAGCTAACTTTGCGAATATCAGGCGTAGGTATCGAGAGAAAAATTAGGAAGACCGTTGTGATCCGTGCTGAGGAAAGTCTCAAGATATTCCATAACACGTTGATCGCTTGATTTATCAAGAAGCTGTCGTTGCACCAGTGACTGAGGCTGGGGATTAATGGGGGTTCGCCGATCTAACGGTGACGGTGATGTCACCGATTTTGTAAGTATCTCAGCGTTTATTACTCTTTTAGCGGCGACCGACTTTGGGCCATTACTGTGCACAGTGCGTGTGACGGACGCCGTCACCTGTGCGTTTCCTGCACGGGGCGAACTGGTAGCCCGTGCAAAGAATTCGCCAAGATTTAAGCCTGCAATGCGCATCGATAACTGAACCCAATGTAAATAACAACGTTGCCAATCGCAAACATCATTCCATAAGTGAGGGAACTACGCGAGATTCGGGGCGCGAGTTAGGGTTCGCAATTCGCGGTTCACGACTGAAAAGCAGCCTGTTCTACGGGACTAGCTACTCCATAACCCTTTGGTTATCAAAGAGTAAAAGATACGGCTGTGCCATAAGTCCTTATATGTTCGGCACTTTATCTAATTCTAGACAAGACTAATTTAGTCAGTCGCCTCAGCGACAAACGGTAGTGACTAGAGGACAAACGGTTTTGCTACTCGTCCCATATTGGCCGATATTGTTTGTAAGTAGACTGTGCACAGGACAAACCAAGTTTATTTGCACCGCGCCTAGGCGACTCCATACAGTACAGCTATCACCGTCTACACTTTGATTATGGATTTTTAGGGCCCGGCGTGGGCAAGTCTGATTGATGCGGAGACTGATATGAAGTTAAAGGCAGAAAAAGACCCAAAGAAGTATGTCGTTTTGTTTCTATTGATCGGCGTATTTGTCTGGATCCTTATGTAATAGCACGGCATCAATCATAGCCGCATTAAAACAAAAGCTTAGTGACTATGGTCGGTTCCATGCTTCGCAAATAGGTTAACATCAACAAAATACTCGACGGGGGTTGTGATTTATCACAACCCCCGTTTCGTTTTAGCCCCCAAATAACTGGGCCCAGCCGTACAGCGTCCAAGGGGACTAATGCGAACGCCGTATGGCACGCTTGACGATTGCTTCCATCGCATTTCGCTGCGCTTCCATGCTGCTAATCAGCTTAAACTGATTGCGGCAACGATCGAGATTGTGTGTAGGCCGCTTGATCCTAAAGTAGGAATCCCCTTGAAGGTAATCAGTTAAAAATCGAATCCCCGCCTCATAGGTTATGATGATCGCAGCTGGCACCATAAATGGCAGTTCTCGTTCGTCTAAGAATGATCGCGTGGATCCAAGGTAACCATCGGTAACCGCTTCGAATATCGGCAAGTCCACATGGACCTGGTTAAGATCACACTCGTCTTCACGGCTAGCGCTGGTCATGGTCCGCACAAGATCACCAAAATCATATGCCGTCAGCCCCGGCATCACCGTATCAAGATCGATCACACACAAAGCCTTTCCGCTATTAATATCGAAGAGTACATTATTGATCTTGGTATCGTTGTGAACTATTCGCTCCGGAAGTTCGCCACTCGCCTGTGCATCCGTGAGAATGGATGCCATTTCCTGGCGTGCCACAGCAAAGTCGATCTCAGAACGTGCAGTTTCGGCACGGTTGTGTGGATCATCATCGATCGCGCGACAAAGGTCTTGGTAGCGTTTAGGCGTATTGTGGAAATTCAGAATCGTTTCATGAAGCCGGGGACCAGAAAGGTCCTGCAACAGGTCTACGAAGTTTCCAAAGGCAGCCGCAGCTTCATGCGCCAAGGACGGAGTTACGACATCGTGGGTCAGCGTGTTTTCAATGTACCTGTAGGTACGCCAATACTCGCCCTCCCTATCGATACAGTACGGCTTACCTTCTCGACCCGGAATCAACGTTAACACACGCCGTTCCACGTCTACGCAACTCGATCGCTCGAGTTTAGCGCGCACATGCGCAACTACGCGGCTTACGTTATCCATAAGCCGAACCGGATCCTGAAACACGTTACGATTGATACGTTGGTGAACATACGTGTTGGTTCGACCGTCTTCAAGATAGCTAGCTAGGCAGCTGTCGTGGATATGGCCACCGACTAGAGTCAATGTCTTGACGGGCTGGCCGTCAATTAGAAACCTATCGGCAATCTTGCGCACCACTGATTGTACTTCCGGTAGTGGCGACCGTTCTCTTGAATCGTCTTGGCGTGATGGCAAATGCCTTGCCCTACTGGTTGAATAGCTCATCCTAGTATTGCCAATATCCGTAAAGCAAGCCGCTGTCCGAGGACTTAACGACCGACTCTTCAAAATTTCTTTGGGTTGGTTGCGAGTTTGGTTAAACTCCTCGCTGGACCTAAGAGCAATAATCATTCGCCAAGCGCTGTATCGTTGGCACCGCCATTTAAGCATCCGATTGCGATAATGAGAAAAATTTCCGCTTTCTTAGCACCCGTTTTCGAGAGCGTTCGCCACTTGACGCCAATCATCGTCGTCATCACTTTTTTCCAACTCATAGTATTGCGACAACCGCTGCCGGACCTCCTCGGCGTACTCACAGGTGCGCTATTGGTCGTGCTTGGGTTAACGCTGTTTCTACGCGGGCTCGATCTCGGCCTCTTTCCCATCGGCGAATCCTTGGCGCATGGGTTCGCGCGTAAGGGTAGCGTCTGGTGGTTAGTATTCTTCGCCTTTGCCTTGGGTTTCGGCACCACGATCGCAGAACCTTCATTAATCGCAGTCGCGACTGAGGCGGCGGTGGTGGCGGCCGAGGATAGCGTGATCGAGAATACTGACCCGGCGCGTGCAGCCTATGCCCTTGGATTGCGCATGACGGTGGGGCTCGCTGTTGGCGTCGCGATTGTCGTTGGCGTCTTGCGGATTATTCATGGCTGGCCAATTCAATACCTGATYATTGGCGGCTATATCGGTGTCGTYACGATGACCGCATTTGCGCCAGMGGAAATAATCGGCATTGCYTATGACGCCGGYGGGGTGACGACATCCGCTRTCACTGTGCCGCTAGTGACTGCRGTCGGTGTMGGCCTMGCCTCCAGTATCAAGGGTCGCAATCCSATGGTSGAYGGWTTYGGWMTYATYGCCYTKGCCTCGCTGACACCGATAATATTTGTCATGGCCTACGGGATGATTATCTGATGGRCTGGYYRCACGMGTTCCTRGYCGCYATTCNAGRGNACCMTRCGCGACGTGYTGCCSATYGYGCTCATTATYGTYGGCTTTCAGGTAYTTGTSCTGCGACGACGAATTCCCAATCTGGCACGGGTGCTTCGRGGTTTCCTCTATGTGGYSGTGGGGATRACCYTGTTTSTGCTAGGTCTGCAGCACGCMTTGTTTCCGTTRGGCAAACTCATGGCCAAACAACTTACCGATCCCGCCTTTATCTATGGTGTCTATGGATCGGTGGTCGCGGATCWMSAGTGGTSGGATTACAAATGGRTCTATYTATTCGCGGCTRCCATCGGTTTTTCCACCACCATCGCGGAACCGGCRCTGATTRTGRTAGCCAAAAAAGCRCAWCAGCTATCGGGTGGTGCCATCAGCATGCGCGGGCTGCGGATGGCGGTRGCGACSGGGGTAGCGRTTGGCRTTGCGCTGGGGTGTTTTCGCATCATCACCGGCACGCCGCTTCACTACTATATTATCGCCGGCTATATCGTGGTGATCATACAGACGTTTTTCGCTCCGCGTCTCATTATCGCGCTTGCCTATGATTCGGGCGGAGTTACCACCGGCCTGGTGACGGTGCCGCTGGTGGCTGCCCTCGGCCTGGGGTTGGCGGGTACGGTACCGGGGCGTAGCGTGATCATCGATGGCTTCGGTCTGATCGCATTCGCCAGCCTATTCTCCATTATGGCRGTCATCAGCTATGCCCAACTCGCCGAATGGTGGACACGACGAACGAGGCCGGCGAGATCCACCGACGATTTGTTCGTGCAGGTGCGCCGGCTATCGGGCCATAAGGCAACAACATCAAAGGATGGTAAAGACGAGGATGAGTAAACGTATTTCGATTAGAATAGAGGGGTATTCATTATGCATTTCAAGCTAATTATCGCCCTGGTCGAAGACGACAAAACCAATGCGGTCTTGAACGCCGCAAGAGATTCCGGCGCGACTGGGGCCACGGTCATAAATCAAGCACGTGGCGAGGGCCTAGAGCGAAGCCCGACATTCCTTGGCCTCGAACTAGAAAGCCAGCGCGACGTCCTCATGTTTCTGGTGGAAGAGCACCTCAGTCGCAAGATCTTGGAGACCATCGCTGAGACCGGTAGGTTTGACGACCGTCCGGGCGCTGGCATTGCTTTTCAAATCGATGTCGACGATGCGATTGGTGTCGCTCACCAAATCCGGAAACTTTCCGATACCGTGGAGGTAGAGCTATGAGCAAGCACAAACAACTCATCCGAGTATCTCAGGTCATGAGGTCTGAATTCTACACGGTGGACAGTATGGCGACGGTCGATGAGGCGCTGCGTATCATGAAACAGAACAATGCCGAATCTTTGATCGTCGACAAACGCCACGACGAAGACGAACACGGTCTGTTGCTTATTTCCGATATCGCCCGTCAGGTATTGGCTAAGGATCGCGCACCTGAGCGTGTCAATGTCTACGAAATCATGGCAAAACCGATTATTGCGGTTGATCCGGCCATGGATATTCGCTACTGCGCACGCCTGTTTACGCGTTTTGAYCTRTCKCGAGCGCCRGTGSTGNRAGAANGGCAAGGTGATCGGATTCGTGAGCTTTACCGATCTCGTGCTACGTGGTCTTTGYGAGATGTAYTARCAGACTGGCCCTCAACCRTCTATGAAGGGGTCTCTGTMTCGCGCAAGGCACGGCGCAGRATCTTGCCYACATTGGTCTTGGGYAACTCGTCGCGRAACTCAACGCGCTTCGGCACCTTGTAGCCCGCAAGATTATTTCGACAGTGTTCAAGCACGCGTTCCGCCGTAAGTTCGGGGTCGCGCTTCACAACGAACAGCTTTACTGCCTCTCCCGAGCGGGCGTCGGGGATACCGATCGCGGCAGCTTCCAGGATCCCATCATGCGCGACCGCCACGTTTTCGATCTCGTTCGGATAGACATTAAATCCGGACACCAGGATCATATCCTTCTTCCGGTCCTCGATGTAAACATAGCCCTTTTCATCCATGCGCCCTATATCACCAGTGCGAAACCAACCGTCTTTGGATATGGCCTGTGCGGTCTCCTCGGGGCAATTCCAATAGCCTCGCATCACTTGCGGGCCACGTGCGCAGATTTCGCCCACTTCACCGATACCAAGTTCGTTTCCATCGTCGTCTTGAATACTTACTTCGGTAGACGATATAGGTACACCGATAGATCCGGTGTAATCGGTGATGGTTAGTGGATTAACGCAGATGCCGGGTGATGTCTCAGTCAACCCATACGCCTCAATGATTGGCACGCCGGTAACAGCCTTCCAAGATTCCGCCACTGCCCGCTGTACTGCCATACCCCCACCTAAGGTCAGTGTGAGCCTACTGAAATCCAACTCGCTGAAGCCGGGCGTGCTGAGTAGCGCATTAAACAACGTATTAACGCCAATGAAGCAGCTAAATCGAACTTTTCTAAGTTCATTAACAAACCCGACAAAATCTCGCGGGTTCGTTATCAATATACTCTGACCGCCAATCTTCATGAAGGTTAGGCAATTTACGGTCAGGGAAAAGATATGATAGAGCGGCAAAGCAGTAATAACCACTTCGGCGCCCTCTTCCGAAATCGGGGCCAACCAAGCAGATGCCTGTTGCACGTTGGCTACCATGTTTCCATGGGTAAGCTCCGCACCCTTGGCAACACCAGTCGTGCCACCCGTATACTGAAGAAAAGCAGCATCGTTGTGTGTGAGTTCTACTTCGTCCAATTGTTGCGACTTACCGCTAGTTAGCGTGGGCTTGAATTTTGTCGTGCCCAGGATGTTCCACGGCGGTATCATCTTCTTGATGCGCTTGACCACAAAGTTAACTATCACCGACTTCGGAAACGAGAATAACTCGCCTATCTCGGTAGTAATAACGGTCCTGATCGACGTGTTATTCAGCACTTTTTCGAGGGTGTTGGCAAAATTTTCCAGCACTACTATTGCCGTAGCACCAGAATCGCTGAGTTGATGCTCCAGTTCCCTTGGCGTGTAAAGTGGATTGACGTTTACAACCACCATCCCAGAACGGAGAATGCCAAATAGCGCGATGGGGTATTGCAATAGGTTCGGCATCATAATCGCGACGCGGTCACCTTTTTTTAAACCTACAGTCTTCTGAAGATAGGCTCCAAAATTTCGACTAAGTACATCTATATCCCCGTAGCTGAGAGTAACCCCCATATTGGTGAACGCGGGAAGATCCTTATATTTGGTGCAGCTTCTCTTGAGAATGTCTCGAAGCGAGGAAAATTGATCAACATTAACCTCAGCTGGTACACCTTTCGGGTACTGCTCTAGCCATATCTTGTCCACAATCGTCTCCTCCCTTCACCCCCGTCCCGCGCAATCTCGACGATTAAGTATCCTTACGATCAAAGCCTCCAATAGCCTTTTGTCAATTCTGGCATAGCGACTACGAAGCCAGCAAACGCTTAGGCCCATAGCTCGCGCTGCGTCTTCTTGTAGTTTCGAAGTATTTCCGCCTCGTGCTGGTGATGTCGATCAACCACCCGCCATTGGCCCCCGACCATAACGTCCTTAACAGGGTTGTCACTACTTGCAAAGACCATGGCATCGAGCAACAGGTCACCCCGTTTACCAAGCAAAATGGCTGCTTCTGCATCAAGTACAACCAAATCGGCGCGTGCGCCAACTTGCAGGTGGCCGCTATTCCAGCCGAGCGCTTGAGCGCCCCCCTTTGATGCGTTTATGTACAGGCTCGTCCCAACGGAACTGCTTTCATTGGCAGCCAGGATTGTACGTCGTTTATACAAAAGGCGCTGACCATACTCGAGAATACGAAGCTCCTCACCGGGGCTAAGGCAAACGTGACTGTCAGAGCCTATGCCATAGCCGCCTCCCAGCTCAAAATACCGAACCGCCGAAAAGAAACCATCTCCGAGGTTAGCTTCGGTGGTTGGGCATAATCCTACCACCGCCCGGCTTCGTGCCAAACGTTGTAGCTCATCATCGGCCAAGTGAGTTGCATGTACTAAACACCAGCGCTCATCCACATCAAAATTATCGAACAACCATTCAACCGGGCGCTTCTTACTCCATGCAATACAGTCCTCAACTTCTTTCTCTTGTTCGGCGATATGAATATGGATCGGTGCCGATCTATCTAGCTGGGTGCCGATCTCGATGGCTTGTTGTGTAAGCTCTAGGGTGACCGCTCGCAGTGAATGCGGGGCAATACCGATACGTATGTCTTTCGAACCAGCATATCGGCTATAAAGTGCCTCCAACAAAACACCGAACCGATCTATATCGTTGACAAAACGTATTTGACCCGCATCCGGCGCCTGTCCGCCGAACCCGCCATGGGCATAAAGTACCGGCAAGTGGGTGATAGCGATTCCGGCGATTTGGGCCGCCACGATTACTCGATCCGATAACTCAGTAGGACTCTCGTAGAACTTGCCACCGGGGGCATGGTGTAGGTAATGAAATTCTCCCACCGCCGTGTAGCCTGCTTTGAGCATGTCCACATACAGTTGGCTTGCGATGTGTTGGATTTGCTCGGGTGTAATGCGCTCGACGAGACCATACATAAGCTTGCGCCAGGCCCAAAAACTGTCCTGCGAGGATCCGCGGCGCTCAGCAAAGCCGGCCAGGGCACGCTGAAACGCATGCGAGTGAAGATTGGGCATACCCGGCAACGTGGGGCCGGTCAGTGTTTGTACAGCCCCAGAGGGCTGTTTTACATCGCAATCGACTTTAGTGATCCAGCCGTGTTCATCGATTTCGAACAGTACGTCATTCGCCCAACCCTGGGCCAGAAGCGCGTGTTCGGTGAATAACTTCATTGGCTGTTCCTTATCGCTGATGGCAACGATATTACGTACAGGCACGCATAATCACAGCCTACCTTCCTCCACAGCGTGGCAGGCCACCGTTGTACCGTCTCTAAGTTCGCGTAATTTTGGCACCTCATGCTGACATCGCTCGTTGGCATGAATACAACGACCGTGAAACACGCAACCTGATGGTAGATTTATCGCTGTTGGCACCTCGCCCTTTAGTTCGATGTGGTGCGGTCTTTCTTGGTTGAGCCTAGGGATCGCACTCAAGAGTGCCTGTGTATAGGGGTGACGTGGCGACGAGAACAACGTCCGCGTCTCGGCGATCTCACATAAGGTACCCAAATACATCACCGCTACCCTCGTACCGAAGTGCTCGACAACCGCAAGGTCATGCGTAATAAATATATAGGTCAAAGCACGCTCGTCCCTCGCATCTTTCAACAGATTCAGCACTTGCGCCTGAATAGAAACATCAAGGGCTGAGATAGGTTCATCTGCCACGATAAACTCAGGATCTACGGCCAGTGCACGGGCTATACTGATACGCTGGCGCTGACCGCCGGAAAACTCGTGCGGATAGCGTTCTCCCCACATCGGATCGACCCCCACCGAGTCCATCACCGCACTGACCTTTTCTTGTACTTCGGCCTTAGAATTTTCAGGATTATGAAATCGGATTGGTTCCTCAAGCGTATCCTGAACTGTCATGCGTGGATTCAAGGACGCATAAGGATTCTGGAAAATCATTTGCATCTTGCGACGAAAGCGAAGAAGTTTTGTCGAGTCCAGGTTATCGATACGTTCGCCGTCGTAATGAATCTCGCCGGCCGTCGGTTTGATCAGACCCATAATGATTCTGGCCATGGTAGACTTTCCACAACCACTTTCCCCAACCACACATAGCGCCTCGCCTTTTCGCACTTCAAGCTGCACGCCATTGATGGCTTTTACACTCTCGCGTTTGCGCATCAATCGCCCATTTTCGAAATGCAGTTCCTCCAACAATCCGGCATGAATTGGAAACTCCTTGTAGACGTTTTTCGCTCGGACGAGGATCGAGTGTTTGCTCATGGCGCAGGTGTCTCGTTGATTTTTTGTTCGCTAACATCGCCGAGCTGATCTTTCACCCAATGGCAAGCGACCCGCGAACGATCAAAAATACTGTACTCGGGCACCACTGATTCGCAGATGTCAGTGACGTGCGGACAACGGGGATGAAACGCGCAGCCGCTTGGCGTATTCGCCAGCGATGGCATCACACCCCTGATTTGATTCAATCGCCCTCCCGGCACGGTCTGCTGGGGTAAGGCCCCGATTAGTCCTTGCGTATACGGGTGGCGCGGATTACGTATGATACCGTGGGTTAATCCTTCCTCCACGATACGACCGGCATACATAACGAGGACCCGCTGTGTTACTTGACTCACGACGCCGAGATCGTGGGTTATTAAAATTAAGCCGACATCGCTTGATTCGCAAAGCTCAAGTAGCAACTCGATGATCTCCGCCTGAATCGTGACATCAAGCGCCGTCGTTGGCTCGTCCGCAATAATAAGTAACGGATCGGTGAGCAAGGCAGTAGCGATGACGATGCGCTGACGCATTCCACCGGAAAGCTCGTGTGGATACTGCTCGAACCGGGTTGCGGCTGATGGTATGTGAACTTGAACCAGCTTCTCGATGGCAATTGCCCGCGCCTGTTGATCCGACATCTCGCGATGCGCATGCAGTACTTCCACCATTTGGGTTCCTATGGTGAGCACAGGATTCAACGTCATCATTGGATCTTGAAAAATCATGCTGATGCCATCACCCCGAATGGCACGCATTTCCTCGGGACTTAATTTACTGAGATCCTTGCCTTGGAACAGAATCTGACCACCGGAGATATAACCGGGTTTGCTGATGAGGTTCAGAATAGAGTAAGCTGTCACCGATTTGCCGGCACCACTTTCACCAACAATGCCGAGACGTTCTCCCTTGTCGATCGAAAAACTTACGTCTCTAAGCGCGGTAAGATCACCCCGCCTCATCGCGAATTTTACTTCCAGATTTTTGACTTCGAGCAGCGGCAAGTCAGTTACTCCTTATAGAGCTTGGGATTCAGCACATCGCGCATGAAATCACCCAACAGGTTCATAACCAAAACCAGAATGATGAGAACAACGCCGGGAATAATAGTTATCCACCAGACCCCACTGAGAATGAACTCGAAACCACTGTTGATTAGCGAGCCCAATGAAGGTTTCGTTACCGGCATGCCAAGCCCCAAGAACGACAATGCCGCCTCAGTAACTATGGCGTTGGCGATTTGTAGAGTGGAAATGACCAATAACGGCGAGAGCGTATTGGGCAGGATGTGGCGAAACATGATGCGCATGGGACCAAGGCCGATAACCCGCACCGCATCGACGTATTCCTTCTTCTTTTCGGCCAACACCGAGGCCCGCACCGTACGCGCATACTGCGGCCACTCGGCTATGCCGATAACCAAGATAAGCATCAAAATGGCAAGACGTTCGTAAAGCTCAGTGCCGAAGAGCCCCTGGAACACCGCAAGCACGATGATCGCCACCATTAATGTGGAAAAAGAGAGCTGTATGTCTGCCACGCGCATCAAGAAGTTATCTAGCCGACCACCTCGATAGCCCGCAACCAGGCCAATCGAGACACCAAGTATTGCCTGCAGAATAACCGCGCAAATACCAATGGTAAGCGAGATGCGTGTCCCGTAAAGGATGGTGCTCAGTAGATCCCGACCTTGCCCGTCCGTCCCAAGTAGAAAACGTCCATCACCCTCCGCTATCCACACGGGTGGCATCTCCGAGTCCATAAGGTCGATTTGGGTGGGATCGTAGGGGTTATAGGGTGCGATCAAGGGCGCCAACAAGCTCGCAGCTACAAATACGCAAAGCACCGCCAAGCTGGCAACCGCCACCTTGTCACGGCGGAAACTCCAGTAAAAGCTCGAGTCCTTAAACCGCTCCCAGGTCGTCGTTGTCATCGCTTACTCTCCACCGCCGTGTGGCCGCGCAAGCTTGACGGTTGGATTCACAAGCCCATAGATCAGGTCAACGACTGTGTTTGTAATAACAAAGATAAGCCCGACCACAATGAGATAGGCGATAATTAGAGGTGTATCAACGCGGTTAACCGCTTCCAGAAATAAAAACCCCATGCCCGGCCACTGAAACACGGTTTCGGTAAGAATCGTGTACGCGATCAACGTCCCGATTTGCACGCCCCCGACCGTGATCACCGGTAGTAACGTGTTCTTAAGCGCGTGTAGAAACCAGATGCGACGGCGTGACAGACCCTTAGCCCAAGCAAACTTGACGTATTCCGATTCCAGCACCTCCAACATCTCGGCCCGGATGAGACGAATGAACAACGGCAATATAATCGAAGAAAGGGCAATACAAGGAAGGATCAAGTGCACAAGGCCGTCTTTAGTCAGAAACCCGGTGCTCCAACCATACACCAATACCGTATCGCCACGACCGAAGGACGGCAGCCAACCGAGCTGTACCGCGAACACATAGATAAGCATGATGGCCGTCAAGAACACTGGTATGGAGATGCCAACGATGCTAACCCCCATCGCAAATCGGGAAAGCCAGTGCATGGGATAGATGGCTGTGAACACGCCGGTGGGAACAGAGAAGACGACAATTATGATGGTGGCGCCAAAGACTAGCTCGAGCGTTGCCGGTAACTTGTCAAGAATCACCTCCGCCGCGGGCCGCTTGAAGAAATATGATGTACCCAAGTCACCGTGAAGCGCCTTCTTCAAGAACCGCCAATACTGCACTAGAAACGGATCGTTAAGACCGAGCTTGTCGCGAAGTTTCTGGCGCTCTGCTTCTGACACTGATTGACCAACCAGCTCGCGGAGCGGATCGCCGAGGTTGTCTTGGATGGAAAATGCGATCACGCTGATGACAAGCATCACGATGATCGCCTGAATCACACGCTTGACCAGGAACGCGAACATTAGAGTAGTTCGTGTCTATTTTTTGGGTACGCCACTACTAATCAAACAGGTGCCAAAAAATGAGGCGGAAACCTAGCGGTGAGCTACTACCACACACCGCCAAACTCCCGCCTGATTCCTGTTTGCAGCGCTAGGTAGCGCAAATTTTATTATTTGATAACCAAGTCCCCCAAATAAGGGAAGTTCATCACATTGACGATAGGCGCAATGTCCACACCCTTTCTCGCTGCCCACGCGCGATCCTGCCAGTGTAAGGGCACAAACGCGGCATCATCGTGCAGGATCTGCTCGACCTTTTTCAGCATCATCGTGCGCTTCTTCGCGTCAGTGACTTTCTGGCTGTCGATGATCAGCTTATCGACCTCGGGGTTCGAATAGTTGCCGCTATTGTATTGGCCGTAGCCCGTCACCGTGTCCGGGGTCATCGCCAAGAACTCGGTGAAGTTTGAAGAGTCCTCGGTGTCCGAATGCCAGCCGATCATCATGATATCCGCCGCACGCTCGTCGTACTTGGGCCAGTACTGTGCCTTGGGCATGGTCTTTAGGTCGACCTTGATATTGATCTTGGCCAACATACCCACCACCGCAACGGCGATTTTGTCGTCGTTAACATAACGGTTGTTGGGCGCCATCATGGTCACTGAAAAACCCTTCTCGTAGCCCGCCGCTTTCATGAGCTGCTTGGCCTTCTTGAGATCGTAGCGGGGCTTCAGATTTGGGTTGTAACCCAAATAACCCTTGGGGCTTTGCTGGGCGGCCGCGGTGCCGAAGCCACGCATGATCTTTTTGACGATACCTTCGTTATTGATGGCGTATACGATGGCCTGGCGTACGCGCTTGTCTTTGAACTCCGGGCGTCGATTCTGATTGAGCTGGAAGGTAATGATACGCGTGCCGCTCATGGTTACGAGATCAACTTTGGAATCCTTGTCGATCCGATCCAGATCTGCCGGTGGCACCGGGGCGATGAAGTCCACGTCGCCCGACAGCAGTGCCGCAACCCGGGTTGGGGCTTCTTTAATCGGCGTGAACACGATCTTGTCGACATTGCCGGGTGAGTTCTTGTCCCAGTAGCCGCCGAACCGCGTAAAGTCCACGCGCACACCTTGCTCGCGCTTGGAAACTATAAATGGCCCGGTCCCCGAGGCATTGGTGGAAGCAAAGGCATCACCATGCTTGACAATGGCGTCCTTAGGCCGGCCCTTGGCATCGTAACCATCATAGTACTTGCGATCCATAGGAAAGATGTAGGTCGCGGTATGCAGTACCAGCGGATACGGTTCCTTGGTGACTAGATCGATCGTGTACTTATCGACAATGTTGCAGGCCTCAAACGGAGCGAAGATACCCTTGAAGTCGGGACTTCTCTTTAACCGATCGAATGTCCAACGGACATCCAACGCCGTCATTTCGTTGCCGGTATGGAATCTGACCCCCTTGCGTAAGTGAAAGCGCACCGTTTTGTCATCGATGCGCTGCCAGCGCTCGGCCACTCGCGCGTCGAAACCAAGCTCCTGGTTCCAACGTACGAGCGGGTCGAAGATCATATGAGACAGTTGCAAGGTGCCGCCGGACAACTGCTCATGCGGGTCCATGGATACGGGGTCGGCATCGTAGGCCATCTTGAGGGTCGCGGCGACGGCCGAGACGCTGAGTACAGCACCCAATACCGCGATCGCCGCTAAGCCTATGAGTTTTCTCATCTGGGTTTCCTCCTTCAGGTTTGGTCTATTTGGCTGCTCCCTGAAGCTGTTTGCGGCTGTTTAGGGGCAGCTCGGCACATTCTTGCACCAGCGGCGTAAGCACTCAAGGCCAACCACTGGGGCCGCGGTTGAGCTCTATATACACTAACTTCATGTGGTTTTACCAGGCGATTTGACCGGCCTTAGGGCACCACACCATCGCCATTCACATTAAAGAGTTCAAGCGCTCGCCCGATACAAATGATATGGCCCTAACCTATTCGTTGCACGTTAGTCGGCAGGGAAAAAATGTCTAAGCACGAGCGCCTTGGCCTATTCATGACCATCAGGCTTACTGAGACAGGCCATATAGCATATGGAAAGAGTACTCATCGTCGATGGTGAACCTCACGTGATCCGGGTGGTCAGACTGGCACTGGAACGCGAGGGCTGCCAAGGGCACGTTGTCGACGTCCACTGCCACGAAACGATTGAAAGAGTCGGTAGAGGCGCGTGCTTAGCCGAAAACGAGATAAATCTAGTCATCGACATGGGGAATGCGAAGTTCCTCGCCCCGCGACAAATGGCACGAACGACGATAACTCTAGCCTGACCTACGGCAGTGTGTTGATGAAAGTAACAACATCTTTGACCTCTTGGTCATCGGGTAGCAAGGCGTGCGCCATGGAACTCATGGTTTGGCCGTATGTATCTTTTTCATGGACGCCGCGCACCCCGGCCTTAAAATTCTTCAGCTGACGAATCA
Organism: Proteobacteria bacterium SPGG2; assembly: GCA_001643475.1. Lineage (GTDB taxonomy): Bacteria > Pseudomonadota > Gammaproteobacteria > Acidiferrobacterales > SPGG2 > SPGG2. The sequence continues at coordinate 15,546 of LXTK01000225.1, forward strand.
GGTACCAATCATGTTGCCCGGCTAAGCGGGGACCGCCCAACGTCTCGTTACCCTCACCCTTCTCTCCATGGCAAGTCTGACACGATGAAAAGATTGTGCGGCCCTTGTCCACGTTGCCCGTTGCTTCTGTCGGCGAAGATGACACCGGCGCCAAGGTAGCAATATACGCGGTAACGTCTTTCACCGCCTGCTCAT
>LXTK01000168.1 GCA_001643475.1 Proteobacteria bacterium SPGG2
TACCGCGATCGCTGGCGAAAGCAGCACCAGACTCTCGGGACATACCGCGCTCTCTTCTTCGTGGCATGTCAGCGCGTAGTTTAGAGCCAGTAGTGCGCCGTTGGAGTAACCGACAAGTACCACGGGTCGGTCAACCCCGGGCAGCGTCTGGGCATGTCGCACGGCTATGCGTACGGCTGCCGCCCAATCTTCCCACTTCGCATCCACAAGGCCGCCAACGGCAAAACCATGCCCCGGCATGCGAGGTACCACTGCGTGGTAACCTTGATCGACAACCAGCCGGGCGGTCGCAAGCATGCTGTATGGAGAGTCAGTGAGGCCATGCAGTAGAACAGCGGCGCCATGAGCGGTACCGGGAGACATTACATACGAGTGATTCCAGTTCGCGTCGAAGTTGTCCGGGTAGGTTTGACTCTTGGAAAGATGCCGGTCGAGGGTTCGTTCGCCACGATGGAGGCTATCGACCTTGCTCTGCAACTCTGCTTTCAACAACGCCTCAGTCGATTGATATCCTTGCCAGTCGAGAACTGATTCCTGATCAGCCGTAAACTCGGACACGAACCGCACTCGATGTTCGGGTCCGAGCGCTTTTTCCCGGATCGCCAGCGAGCGCTTGTGGAGCGGCTCCGCCTCGGCGTACTTGCCCTGCGCGCGGTAGAGCCCCGCCAGGTTGTTGAGAAAACTTGCGGTATGTGGATGGTCGGAGCCAAACTCCTGTTCTCCAACCTTCACCAGTTCCTTGGCAAATTCCATGAGCTTTGAAGACTGGGCAGGGCAATCGCGGGGTACAAAGCCAGCCGAAGCAGCCCCGCGAGCAGGCATCTCGTCCTGTGTGCTGTCACGGGTTCCCTCACCCGCGCACCCGCCCAAGAGGAGCGCAAAAATCACGAAAAGAGTCTTCGCAACCGGTCGCATGGCCAGCTCCATGTCGGTTGCAAACGAAGATGTATCGTAGTGATATAATACCGCACGCGCTTGGCAATGCGAAGCGAAATGGATTTCCTCACAGGGTACGGCAAACACTGGTATTCGGTACATCTTACCCGGTTTTCAACCGAGGTGGATTTCATCTCGCGCGATGTCCGCTAAGGGTCATAAGCAGACCTTTTTCGACTACCSYSSGWATGTCYGCTTTCRGGGGYAWAGCGGACGTAAATCACTGTGTGGGTGAATGTCCGCTTCTAGCCAAAACCAGCCTCGATTAGAGGCCTTCTACCTGTCATCTCACTTGACTGGCGGGTTCTGTTTCCGGTTGAGTCGAGCCACCCGCTAAATTGTTCAAGTTTTTAAAAGTGGTTCGTAGATGCGGAAAATCATCGATAGCAGCTACCTCCAATCCCCGGCACTACGCGACTACTTGAGCGCATCGAAAGACAATTTCGCTGTTTTAACCGATTACGCCGCGATGGAAGCATATAAAGGCGATACCCTTAAATCCATCTATCCATCTATGGCAATCGTTTCTGAGTTTCCGCGTCAGGTCCTTATCCTTAAACCGACGTCCAAGATCGTCGGTTTATCGGGCCGAGAGAAGGGTTTGCAGCGACGGTTAATTGACCAACACCAAACATCTGGCTTTCCCAAATTTTGCGCTGATCTTTTGGCAGCTAGGTCCGGCAATAAGGTAATCGAAAAATCCCTCGTCCGTATGGGTAAGGATGCCTCCGAACATCTGGAGGAAGTCATGTCCGGCGCAGCAAAGCTACCGGAAGCAATTGACGGCCTTGTGAAAGATTTTACGCGGCAAGAACTCGATGTGATCCGAAAAGGTGCTCCTTTTACCCACGAATTGGCAAACAAGATTGTCAAACAAGCAATGACAGCGGCCGCTTTATTTGGCGTCGATCATCCACAATCGCGTGGCCTGCCCCCTCTTGATGAGCTACCTAACACTTTCCTTTTGCGCTTCGCGCTCTCTGGTATGGTTTACTTAGTCCATCGGATCGGGTTTGGCGGTGCCAGCGGAGTAAAGCAGGAGAAGTTGAGAAACGACGTTGTCGATTTATCTTTCTCGGCCTATGCAACCTACTTCGACGGCCTTATGACCAGCGACAAGAAACTTATATCCATCTACGAACTTACAGTGACGCTCCTTGATTATTTCAAGCGGAGCCTGGCGGAGGAAGACTGTTAAATGGCGCAGAGGGCACCTTCTTATTTCTGCGTGGCCAATCGGTACGCTAGAAGCGGGTTCGCAACATGTAAAAATCGCTGCTAAATGCGACCTGAAGTCCGCTTTGGGTCATTAGCAGACGTTTTGCGGCTCCCTCCCGAATGTCCGCTTTCGGGGGTAAAGCRGACGTAAATCACAGCCCAGCCGAAGGTCCGCTTATAGCCAAAAGCGGACATTCACACGAATTGTCTGGTGATCGATCTGTTGACACGTTCACAGACCGAAGACCCGGAATCCTGCTATCGTCTCCCGATCACCGAGACATGATCGGATCGGTACCAAAATGCACAAGGCAACCAATGTTGGCGCGTTGCTCACAATCGGATTTAGCCATGCCGTCTACACAAATCAGACTCAAACGCGCTTACGAACCGGCCTCTGCCGATGACGGTGTACGCATTCTTGTCGAACGCCTGTGGCCACGCGGACTAACCAAAGCCGACGCCGCGATCGATCACTGGGTGAAGGATGTCGCCCCAACCTCTGAGCTGCGAACCTGGTTTGGACATCGCCCGGCGCGATGGCAGGAGTTCCGAACGCGCTATCGGCTAGAACTGAACGAAAACCGGTCGGCGGTGAGTTCCCTCTGGGAATTGTGCACGGGGCAACGGGTGACGTTCATCTTCGCAACCAAAGATATGATTCGCAACGGGGCGGTCGTACTCAAGGAATATCTTGACGTGGAATTTTAATAGTCGAGACAGCGATTGGACTGACGGGAGAAATATTGTCTCGTAGCCGCCATGACCTGGTTAGCCTTCGCCGCGGCGGCGGTGTGCATCACCATCTGGGGCGGGACGCCGGTGGCCACCAAGATCGCGGTGGCCGAGATGGACCCGGTCCTGGTCGGCATGCTGCGCACTGTCGTCGCCCTGCCCCTGGTGGCGGCGCTGCTGGCCGTGCGCCGGCCGCCGGCGCCGAGGGGCGGGCGCCAGTGGGCCCTGGTGCTGGCGGCGGGCTTAGGGTCGTTCGTCGCCTTCCCGATCCTCTTCAGCATCGGCCAGATTCGGACCAGCGCCGCCCACGGGGGCCTGATCCTGGCCATGCTGC
>LXTK01000162.1 GCA_001643475.1 Proteobacteria bacterium SPGG2
GGCGCTATATCGATGTTTCCATGACTGATTGTGCGCTTGCCCATAGCGTGATACCGCTTGTAGCCATGGCCACGGACGGTGAGGTACGCCCGCGGGGAGCGGACACCCTGTCCGGCGGTCTACCCTGTTATGGGCTGTACGCAACGGCCGACGGCCGCTATATGGCCTTGGGTGCCTTGGAAAAGAAATTCTGGCAGCGATTCTGCGAGGAAATCGAGCGCCCCGATTTGATCTCAATGCACGACGTGAGTGGGACAGAAGCGGATCGGGTGCATGCTGAGCTCGTCGCTATCTTTAGGTCCAACACGCAGGATTATTGGACAATGAGGTTTGCCGACGTCGACTGCTGTGTTGCCCCGGTGCTGACCCTTACTGAATCCATGAAAAACGAGCAGTTGCAGGCACGTAAAATGTTCGTCACCCAAGGTGATGTTTTACAGTTTGCCTTTCCGTTGAAGTTAAGCGATTTCGAGTTCACTATTGGGCGCCCGCCACCCGACCACGGTGAACATAGTAAAGAGATTCTTGCTGAGGCCGGTTATAGCGATGAGAAGCTGGCAGCGCTTGAGGCGGCAGGGGTTATTTGAGTAATGAAAATCGGAGTGTAAGTACAACGGCGTCATGACTGCTTCTTTGGACATCGGTGAATTCGACGCGCCCATCTTGGTTTTTGGCGGCCCCTACAGCAATCTGGAGGCGACGGAGGCACTCATGGCAGCCGCCGAGTGGCGCAACATCCCGGCTGACCATATGCTTTGTACCGGTGACGTTGTCGCCTATGGTGCCGAGCCGCAAGCGACCGTCAATTTAATCCGTGCCGCCGGTATCGCTGTCGTGATGGGGAACTGCGAGGAGTCGTTGGGTGAGGACTCATCGGATTGTGGTTGTGGCTTTGAGAAAGGTAGCGCTTGCGATGTGTTGGCGGCGCAGTGGTTCGTCTACGCAAGCCGTGCCCTCGATGCACAGGCCAAGGCATGGATGCGGAGCTTGCCCCGGCAAATAGACCTGACCTTGGGTGGACGCCGGCTTACYGCGATTCACGGTAGCGTAAGCCAGATCAACCGTTTCGTCTTCGCKTCRAGCGCRRGCGCGGACAAGTTAGCCGAATGCAAACAAGYTGCCACRGATGGCRTCATCGCCGGCCACTGCGGTTTGCCGTTTASCCAATTTGTTGACGGRCATCTATGGCACAATGCGGGTGTTATCGGGCTACCGGCCAACGATGGAACCCCACGCGTTTGGTACAGTGTGCTTCATCCTAGAAATGAAAGCATCGTGGTTGAGCACTGCCCGCTCACCTACGATCATCAAACCGCAGCTGCCAAGATGCGAGAATACGGACTACCGCTCGCGTATGCCGATTCGTTGATATCTGGACGCTGGCCGGCAGAAGATATCTTGCCGGCGGAAGAACGCGATCGGGGTGGTCGAACGATTGCACCATGGTCGGTTGTATGGCCGCACGCAGGCGTAAACATTGCACCGGCCAAGGACACGGCACTGGGTTTGCGCAATTTATGAGGCGCGAGTCAGGTCATGACTAGTTATGCACCGCCGATTAGCGACATGGAGTTTGTTCTCAACGAACTGGCGGAGCTCGAATCGGTCGCCGCCCTACCCGGGCTGGAGCAAGCGACACCGGATCTCGTAAGTGCGATCTTGGAGGAATCCGGCAAGCTGACGTCTGAAGTATTGGCGCCGCTTAATCAAAACGGTGATCGCCAAGGTTCGCGATTGGTTGATGGCAAGGTGCAGACACCGGATGGTTGGAAAGAGGCTTATGACGCCTTTATTGCAGGTGGTTGGAACGGATTGGCCATGGACCCTGACTATGGTGGCCAAGGCCTACCATGGTTGGTAGCAACGGCAGTGCAGGAAATGTGGCATGCATCCAACATGTCATTCGGGTTATGTCCGTTACTGACACAAGCCGCCGTCCAGGCCATCGTCACGCATGGGTCGGAACAGCAAAAGCAACTATTCATGCCTAAGCTGGTCGCGGGCACGTGGGCCGGTACCATGAATCTTACCGAGCCGCAGGCGGGCTCTGACTTGAGCGCCGTGCGTACCAAGGCGGTACCCGAAGGTGATCACTACTTACTTTCCGGTCAAAAGATATTCATTACCTATGGTGAGCACGAGCTCACGGAAAATATTATTCATCTGGTGCTTGCACGTACCCCCGATGCCCCGTCCGGTGTAAAGGGGATCTCGCTTTTTATTGTCCCCAAATACACGCTTAATGATGATGGCAGTGTGCATGAGCGCAATGATGTGCGCTGCGTTTCTTTGGAGCACAAACTCGGGATTCGCGGGAGCCCAACCGCGGTGCTCGCATACGGTGATAAGGGCGGGGCCGTCGGTTATCTGGTGGGTGAGGAGAACCGTGGGCTTGAGTACATGTTTACGATGATGAATCTGGCCCGTCTTGCCGTGGGGATAGAGGGTTTGGCAATCGCTGAGCGTGCCTATCAACAGGCGCGTGACTACGCCAAGGAACGCATACAGGGGCGGCCACTCGGGGCTCGCGAGGGCGATCGAGTGGCTATTCTTCATCATCCGGATGTACGCCGCATGCTGATGACCATGAAGTCGCAGGTTGAGGCCATGCGCGCAGTTGCCTATGTGGGTATGGCGGCCTTTGATAAGGCCTCACGGCATCCCGATGCAGAAGAAAAGCAGCGCCAGCAAACGCTAGTGGAACTACTAACACCAATAATAAAGGGTTGGTGTACAGAGCTTGGAGTTGAGATCGCATCGTTGGGCGTCCAAGTACATGGCGGGATGGGGTTTATCGAGGAAACCGGCGCCAGCCAGCATCTGCGGGATGCCCGCATTACACCTATCTATGAAGGAACCACCGGTATACAAGCCAATGACCTGGTTGGTAGGAAGGTGTTAGGAGACAAGGGGCGGGCGGCGTTTGCTTTGATCGATAGTATGCGCGACACCGTTTCACAGTTAGCCAAGTCGAAAGATGCCGTCGCCGGCGACATTCGCGAGGCCTTGAGTGTGGGATTGGACGCCGCCGCTCAATCGACCCAATGGTTACTCACTTCACACGAGGAAGATCCGCGACTCCCGTTAGCGGCTTCGGTGCATTACCTGCGTTTATTAGGGACCGTAGTAGGGGGCTGGCAGATGGCACGGGCGGCGTTGATTGCACGGAATAAAGTCGAGGCGGGCGATACAAACGCGCCCTTCTATGAAGCGAAGGT
>LXTK01000258.1 GCA_001643475.1 Proteobacteria bacterium SPGG2
GATCGTGCATGTCGCCGGTATAACAAACTACTGCTTCGCAAAGTTTGTCCTGTTCGCACACTGCGTCGATAGCAACCCGCATTTGGTCTGTCCAATTCAGACAATCAAAGATGCGAAATACATCGATACCACTAGCAGCCGCCTGGTGTACAAACGCACGCACGACATTGTCAGGATAGTTCGTGTAGCCAACGCCATTAGATCCGCGAAACAACATTTGCAGCAATATATTCGGAATTCGAGCCCGCAATTCACCTAACCGTTCCCAAGGGCATTCCTTCAAGAAACGCATCGCCACATCAAACGTGGCGCCGCCCCAACACTCAAGACTGAACAGGCCCGCCATATCGCGCGCATAAGCATCGGCAATGGCCGTCATATCGAAAGTGCGCATACGCGTCGCCAGCAGCGATTGATGCGCGTCACGCATCGCAGTGTCAGTGACCAGTACCTTTTTTTGTTCCAGCATCCAGTTGGCAAGTCCTTGCGGCCCGAGCTTTTGCAGTAGCTGGCGGCTACCGTCTGGCGGCGCATCGTGATGGGTGTCGGGTGGGGTCGGGGCTGGGCGTACCGCCGGCGTTGTTCGACCCCGAACATCGGAGTGCCCGTTAACGGTCACGTTAGCGATGTAGTGGAGCAGTCGGGTTGCCCGATCCTGGCGTTTGGGGAAATGGAAGAGCTCGGGCGTCTCATCGATAAAACGTGTTGTATAGCTACCCGCCCTGAACCGTGGGTGATTGATAAGGTTTTCGAGAAATACGAGGTTGGTGGCAACCCCACGAATACGAAACTCTCGAAGTGCCCGATCCATGCGGGCTACTGCCTCCTGTGCCGTCGGCGCCCAGGCCGTGACTTTCTCCAACAGGCTGTCATAGAAACGCGTAATAACAGCGCCCGAGTAAGCGGTGCCACCGTCTAGGCGGATACCAAATCCCGTTGCACCACGATATACGCTGATGCGCCCGTAGTCAGGCATGAAATTAGATTCTGGATCTTCGGTGGTGATTCGGCACTGCAGCGCGTGGCCGTTAAGATGGATATCCTCTTGACTGGGCACACCCGAGTCGTCGTCACCAATGCGGGCTCCTTGGGCAATTCGAATTTGGGCTTTGACGATATCAATGCCCGTAACCTCTTCGGTGACCGTGTGCTCGACTTGAATGCGTGGGTTAACCTCGATGAAGTAAAACTTACCCGTATCCACATCGATGAGAAATTCAGCCGTGCCCGCGTTCGAATAGCCCGCCGCCCGGGCAAGATCAAGGGCCGCCTCGCACAATTCTGACCGGGTCGCGGAATCCAGGTAGGGAGCAGGGGCGCGCTCGACCACTTTTTGGTTTCGGCGTTGCACCGAGCAATCTCGCTCGAATAGATGGACGATGTTTCCGTGGGCATCGCCTAACAACTGCACCTCGACGTGGCGAGCGTTAACGACGAGTTTCTCTAAGTAGACCTCGCCATTATCAAAGGCAACCTCTGCTTCGCGGCGACCGGTAGCGACTCCCGTCTGCAGCCCGGCGGCGTCTTCGATGATACGCATACCCCGCCCGCCGCCGCCCCAGCTCGCCTTGAGCATCACCGGAAAACCCACGTCCTCGGCGAGTCGGCGGATAGCCTTGAGATCCTCAGGCAGGGGCCCAGTCGCAGGCATGACTGGCACACCGGCACCCTCAGCCACTGCACGCGCCGATATTTTGTTGCCTAGCCCCCGCATCACGGCCGCGGGGGGTCCCACCCACGTTAGGCCAGCGGCAGTAACCACTTCGGCGAAGTCCGGTTTTTCCGATAAGAATCCGTAACCCGGATGTACCGCATCGACACCCGCTAAGCGGGCAATCTCGATAATCGAATCAACGTCTAGATAAGCCTTAACGGGCCCCAGGCCGCGGCCAACGGTGTAGGCTTCATCAGATTTAAAGCGATGTAGTGAGAGTCGGTCTTCTTGGGCATAGATCGCAACCGTGGTAATGCCGAGCTCGTTAGCAGCGCGCATAATGCGAATTGCGATCTCGCCGCGATTAGCAACTAAGAGTTTACGAATGGGCTTCATGGGTCAGACCTCGACACCCGGTTTCGATTGAGTATCGGCAGATTCGATAGCAAGGTCTCCACGCTTTAACCTAAAGGTCGCCTTAACCGCTCTTACTGATACCCAAAGCAGCAATACCACTATCAGTACAGCTAAGCTCGGCCTACCGGCGAACGCCTGGACCACGGTATCCAACGTAACCAAGCACATAAGCACCAACATGGCTATGGCAGCGAATCGATTCTTGAATATGAGCAACGGAAGCGCCACCAACACAAGCAGCAACGCATCCCACAGTAAAGCAACGTCGATAAATACGGCCAAAATGACCTTGAACCCAGCGTAGAGCAAAACCAATATAGACGCGCTACGGATGACACCTTCCGCATCCGAAACCGTCTCGATCTTTCGGAAAATATTCCGGAAGGCGTTTCTCTTGGGCTTAGATTTGCTATCAAACTCTCTCACACCCGACGATCGTAGCGATATACGGCTAGGCGCTAGGCATCCGGTTGAGCGACCTAATCCGTGGTTTTCTTGGACCCATCCCTAGGGTTCTTCTGGGCCTTGATGGTCAAGTTCGAGCTAATTTTCCTTGAGGAGACTATGCTTCTAGATATTTTTTCATTGGCTCCCAATACCTTTCATGCCAACCTTGCTCAAGATGAGCCTTATGCTCCTCTGGGAATCCCGCATGATCAAAGACCAACTTGGTTTCTGTATCACTTATTTCCTCAAGTTCAAATTTAACGATTGAATAAACTCCTGACGCCCAGTTGCCCACCCGCCATGCTTGTACAAGCCTTTTATCAGGCACGCTTTCAATTGTTAGACCTGAGATCATGCCGCCAAAGCATGAAAACTTACCGCCGGACTCTAGATTTATCTCTGCTGGAGCGCCTGATAGCTCACCAAACTGCTCCGCCTTTGTAAGAGCGTCAAAAACGCGTTGAGACTTGCATTTAAAGTAGATTTCCTCATGTATTGACATAGCAAATTGCCTACTGGTTTTGGCGACTAACGGCTGAGCCAAGCGGCGGCGCTTTTTTGCCGTCCGCTTGGGCGATTCGTTAGCGGCCTTTCTCCAATAACGACACGAATCTTCTGACCTTACCAAACAACTCATCATATGTAAGAACCTCTACATCTTTTAACCCGCCCCGGAAGAGCTCAAAAGATTTTCTTTTGTCCGGGCTGTCTAACTCTCTTTGGCAATTACCGATAATCAATACGCAATGTGGCTTAAACGCTTCAAAAGCTTCACAAGCTTTTGGCTCCGAGGATATTAAACTTTGGTAGTCCTTTGTTATGGAGTTAGCATAGTTAAGTACTTCTACTATACCCCCGTTTAGGTCATCTGACGCAGTATAGACATTACGATATTTCTTCCCCAGCAGTGGTGTTGCCGGTGTTTTTATTTCTATTAAGACTGCGTTGTTCGAGAGTTCATTTTTACACAAAAAATCTACAATATTGCCGCCCACGTTCTCGAAGGATTTACCACCAACGTAAGCCTTGCCTTTAATAACCACAACCGGATATGCAAATAATTGAGATAGCAGAAATGAGTTCTTCAACAATTCATTTTGCCAGAACTCCTCATCTACATTGGTTTGGAATGTTTCCCAAGTATGTAACGATCGACGAAGATTGCCGAGGCTAACAATAACGTTTAGTTGTTTAAGGCTGTCATATTCTAAGGACTCGAGACTTGCCAAAACTGCTTCTTGATCACCAGTCTTAGCCAGCCAGGCTGCCAGTCTTTTAAACAGCTCCATCCCAGTTGCGCTATTAACCTCTAGGAGCTGACGAAGCTCGTCATCAGAAAAGTCATCGAGTTCAGTCAGTTGATCCGATATTTTTATATATCTGCTTTTTCCTATCGGAATGCCTTCCCTATGGTGAATCCGCCATAAGTCCGCTAGTTTTCGTAATAGGTGTAGAAGCTCCGCCGACTTGATCTCTAACTGAACACCCTCAGCTGGACGAAGTGAGTTTAGATTTATGTCTTTTATATTCTCCCATTGATTTTTTTTAGACTTTTTCTGGTAAACAAAGGTGCCTTTCACGCACGCATCGGGGTCATGTTTATTCTCGACGATGGTCGGCATAAACACGAGGCGAACAGTATCCTTAAGTCGAAGTACGATTGGCTCGGCCTCCGCGCTCGACCTTGATGTTGACCTTATTTGTATCTCATCCATGCTGATTGGCCGCTAACTAGATATAGACGTACCAACATCCATGTTATAACACGCATCGGTTGGGCTCTATTACGGATTTGTGCCCTACGAACAACAGCTTACGCCGGAATCCTAACGTGGTCAGGTGAATGATAAGCCGATGGCAGCGAATCGATTCTTGAATATGAGCAACGGAAACGCCACCAACGCAAGCAGCAACGCATCCAACAGTAAAGCAACGTCGATAGATGCGGTCAAGATGATCTTAAGCCCAGCGTAGAGCAAGACCAACATAGATGCACTACGGATGGCACCTTCCGCATCCGAAACTGTCTCGATTCTTCGGAAAATATTGCGAAACATGCCGCGCCTACGCTTAGGGGCGGGATGGCTATCCAACTTTCTCTGTCCGGCTGAGCGACTAGGTCCTAACGCTCCCGATGAGGCGCCGGGGTAACTGCGCAGCAGTTGACCCAGTCGCCCTCGATGGGAATGTTAACTTTCACCATCTATCGACTGCGTCTCGATGTTTTGCAATCTTGGTCGACGTTGTTCTACCGAGCGGGTACGTACGCCCACTTCTTCGTCATTACCTGTAGCCCAGGATAGGACTGCGCGGCGGAAGGAATCGCACCGCGCGCCGAGGTTTCCTGATTGCGCTGATTGTCCAGACACACCCTTTCAAAGTCGGCGTCTCCCAGACTGCGGGCGAGCTCCACGCATCGCTCAGCGTCCGAGGCGGCCATGCGATGAAGTGCTGAATCGATCTCGGCAATCTTCAATACGTCGTCCACGATAATAGGCATAAATATATTGTTAGCGCGGGCAGCACTCACGGTATCTATAGCCCACGCCCTAGCGACCATTAGATTTACAATCGAAGCGGTGTCTCGCATCGACTGCCACGAAATCTGCCAGGTAGTGTTCGCTGCCCCTTCGTCTCCTTTGTGTCTGAATGCGAAGGTATGGCAAACCGTCTGGTCGATGATAACAAGCAATCGGCAAAGAAGTACGTTGACCTGTTCCCATAATGATCGCTCTGATGTGCCAACGTTCGGCGGTACCAGTTGCTGGTCCGAAGCATCGATTACCTGGCTTTGCCGTTCGGACTCGATCCAGTTAATCAGCTTGGCACGCGTCTCGACAGCCTCGCTGAGTAGGTCGGCCTCGACACGATCGCCGACTTTCTGGCACTGTGCTGCGCCCTCTTGCATCGCGGCCTGGATGTCCAGAAGAACAGCGTGATCGATGTCGAGCGTCTCTGGAACCGTGCGACCGACTCTCGCAACTGCCTCAGCGTAAGGTTTGTCCGGATCACCGGGGCTGACTATGTATCCAGCATCGAGCAGATGCTCAAGCATTCTGAAAAGTCTAGAGATATCCGGTAGATACTCGGCCGCGTATCGATCGTGGATAGCATCTTCCCCCCACTGAACCGCAACGAGGTCGTGCAAGAACAGTTGGCTGACGACGGTCAGATGATTGCGCAAGACTTGATTGAGGAGCGTAGTAAGCGTGGTCGACGTCGTACTCGACATGGTCTGCTCCGTGAAAGCTGATTAGATATACGTACCAACATCCATGTTATAACACGGTTCGGTTGGGCTCTATCGCGAATTTGCGCCCTACGAACAACCGCTTGTTACCAAGTAAAGCAAGAAAGTAGGTACGTTGATCGTCGATGTTAAAGATGACCCGTTGTCCGGATACTGCTTTATTAACTGTATATTACTAGATTTGACCCCTTCCTCTTCTTTAGCGATCGCTCTGAAGCGCCTCGTTCGGCGGCCCATGTTATCCCGTACGCTCAAAGTCCAAGACACTATCAACAAGTTCACGTCCTTCACGGTAGCGAGCAAAGTTGATAAAGTCGCTCACCATATCGTTCGCGGGCGGGGCTTCATAAAACGAAGTAGTATCGCCATACTGCGCGGGCACCTCCAGAAGACCGTGGATCCACAAGTGACCCTTACCCCACTTTGAGATAATCCGGTCAGCCGCAACAAGGCCCGCGTGCGTGATCTGTCGATCATCATGGTATAGGACGAGATCGCCGGTTGACGGCACGGTGGTGGAGATCAGGATCGAGCCCACGAGGTGCTGTACGAAGCTGCCGTCACAGAATGTGGATGGGAGATATTTGTAGATCAACCGCACTTCACGCCGTCCGGCAACACCAAGGGCAAACTCGAAGCAATTGTAATCACCGAGAGGCAAAGAGGGCGCATTCGCAGCGAGTTCGATAGAGTGCGATATCTCAGCAGCGAGATCGGCGAAGAGCCGCGGATGGGAATCGACGGACGCCTTCTCGGTGTTCGTCATACGCTGGAGCCGATTACGTAAGAGTGAATTCGATCTCACCATACTGTCAAGATCCTTGCCGCCGAACTTAGGGCTGAGGGGCCCGGCGCGCTTTTTGCCGTCCGAGTGCATTTGCCTTGTTAGGCGCTATTTTTTTTATGACTTCTTCAACCATTCTTGAGCCTGCTTGTGCCATTGTTCTGAAGCCAATGCTAGTGACTCTCTGTCAATGCCTGGATATTTATAAATATTCGCAGGATTGGGTAAAAAACCTGTGTATCGTTCGGCGCCCATTTTCTCCCCCATATAATCCCAGGCCTTATAGATGCTTCTATTATTTTTTGGGCTTGTGCATACAGTGACTTTGACTGTTCTGTTGCAAAATATTTACCGTTTCTCGCAATGATATATTTTTCTACTGTAAGCTTATA
>LXTK01000051.1 GCA_001643475.1 Proteobacteria bacterium SPGG2
AGGCCGGTGGCATACAGCATTTCCAGGATGGTGGCATCAATGCGAAAATCCTGCCTTGAAATTAGGTCGAAAATTAAGTCTCGTACAGCTTGTTTGTCTTGGGTGGCGTGAAGACTGTTAGTTGTTGAAAGGCCATCCCAAACCATTTCACGGCGCAGATGAAGTAATTCATTGCCTATATTACAATCATCTGTAGTGATGGTGCAGAGAATAAAGTAACGGCTTACATTTCGTCCTTTTGTGAATGTAAGACATCCAGATTCGTCTGCAAAAACATACCGTCTCATTGCGGGGTTACCTCAATGATAAAAAAGCCACCAGAAAAAGATATCCGGCATAACGAAAATCTACCAAACTCAGAAGATGGAGTATTGAAGCGTATGCTGCATACTCCTTGCGACGTTGTTCAGTCATGGGAAGTTCCTCCTTTTTTTGGGTGGGAGTAAGCCCACCTGCTCCGGGAGCACCTGTTGCCCCCATGTCAAACCAATCCATACGCCTGCTTACGCTCGGGCGCATCTATCCCGGCTAGACGGATCTTGTGGTCCTTATAGTTAGCGTCGAGGACGTAGAGGGTATCGCCATCCGTAATCTTGACGACCTTGCCGGTGAGGGAATCGGCAGAGGCCGCTATGGAAAGAAATAGGAGAAAGCAAAAAGCTATTACACGGGCCGTCGAATGCATTTCCTTATCCCTGGAATCCTGGATTTGAAGGTCTCACGAATTACATTGTATTCGATTATCCTTGCATTCTGATTGCGTTCTTGGCGGGGCTGTGCTGTGATGGTTACGCCTTACGACGGGTGATGGATTGCGGACGACTTACTTTTACACTCAAGTGACGCAGGTAGCATGGACGAATCACTTTTAGGGGCGAACCTTGGGAATCTTTGATAAAGCGTGCCCGCAGTGTACGGCCGATAACGCTGCGGGTGCAGTTCGCTGTGCCTGTGGGTTTATCTTCGATACGGCCGACGCAAACGATTTGGGTCCTTCGCCGCAGGAGACAGCCGAAGAAGAAAGATTATTTCAGGAGTATCTAGCTGCACGGGTTGCGCAAGCGATCGAGCAGGTCACCGTCGCTACGCATGCAGCCGACGTCGAACCGGCAAATGAGTGTGGGGCTATCGAGGCGATACGCGCACAAGCGGTGGTCGAAAAAGCGAAGGTCGAGTTAGCGGCGCAGCGGGCGAGAGCGGACAAAGCGGCGGAGGCGGCCCGAAAGGCAGAACTTATCGTCGGTGCGGTACCCATCGAGACAAATAAGCCTGTCGGCGGTTCACCCGTCGCCAAATTCGGTGTCGCCGAGGACGACCGCTTATACAAGGATTACCTGATGGCGCGGCAGGCACAAGCGACTGAGAAAAGGAAAACATCAATCCACAACCCGATCGCAAGCGCCAAACCCACCACCATCAATAATGCACAGATTGTACATGATAAAGAGAAGTGGAAAATCAAGTCGGGGGTTGGTAAAGATAGTAGCGACATCAGGGTCGAGTTACCATCGACCACCACTCAACCCGAGAGATATCCCAAGCTCAAGCGACCCGGACACACACAGCCGCCACCCAAGAGTGAGATCATGGCGCTGTATTCACTTCAGGTGACCTGTGAAAAACAGTTGTCAAAGAAAAGCAGCGCTAAAAACACCCGCCCGGTTACGACTATTTGGAATCGACCGCGAACTCTCGGTGTTTTAATGCCAGCGATGAAAGTTGGTCTTAGTGTCGCTGCGAAAACGGCCGCGAAGGGTACAAAGATTATTGGCAAAGGCATTGCAAAACTGATTTCGAAAACGATTCAAGCCACCCAGCACCACGCACGTAAAGAAGCGATTCCTACACTTCACGCTGAGATCGATGTTCATCCTGGGCCTGTTCGGTCGCGCCACTCCCATGGTGCTAAGGTGAAGCGCACAACCGTACATTCCGACGCGAGGGCAGTGCATGGCGATCCGCAAACACGTCCCAGACCATCGGTTATACAGAAACGCGGACAACAACCGCGTAGACGAGTCGCGAGCACTAAACCCGAAGCGACTCCACCAACTAAGAAGAACGGTGTTGTAAACCGTCGCGTAGATACTCGCTTGGGCGCGAGCATGCCCAAGAAGGACCCAATACAGCGACTCAAGACGCGGCCGAAGTTGAGTGACGCAGTGTCCAAGCAAACTAGTATCCCGGGGACGGCATTTCGCGCAGCACAGGCTGATAAGATTGCGAAGGCGGTGGAAGTGGCGCGGGCGATGGAAGAACCAAAAACTAATCGTGACGCGTTTCATGCTGCACAGGCAGAAAAGATTGAACAGGCACTAAGTACGGCGCGAGTTATGCAGTCTTTGAAGGCTGGCCGGGAATGCCCCTTGTGTACAGGACCGTTAGCAGCGGACGCTACCGATTGTGCCTGCGGTTGGACCGCCTCGGCCGGTGAGTTCAAGATGCCTGGTTTGGAGTTGAGTGAACGGGAGCGGATCGAGACCGTAGGCTTACCGGAAGCAATGACCTGCTCGGTAGAGTGCCCAGTGTGTACGGCTACCGTACCGGCGGGCGTGCCAAATTGCGGCTGCGGTTGGGCGGTCCCAGTCGGTGAACGCGAAATGCCACCGTTGGCGTTAAGTCCCGATGAGCGTAGCGCCATCGAAGATGGCGAAAATATTAAACGGGGTTAAGGCGCAACCATTCGTAACGATTTCCACTTTCGACGGTTATATTCATTAACTTCGAATACACCCACCGCCGGTACTCCGCTCGAGTCACCAGTAAGCCACCCAGCGAACTCATAATCCGTTGGTGCAGATTTGGTCTGCATTGCCGAAGCCTTGTATGACGTAGATTCGATTGTGGCGGACCCAGGGGCTTACACAAAAGAACAACTAGCGACCTTAGACAGCCAGATCGTGTCGAATCTCGAACAGGCGTGGGAGCTATCAGGTGGGAGCGAAGATCAATTGACTGGCACGATGATGCAGATTTCGCAAGTGGTGGCGCGGGGGTTTGAGATGGGAATGACTGCTCATGAAGAATAATGATACAGGGGGCATATGACGCAAACGCTATCAGGGCAGCCAACTGGTGGAAATAAGTAATGAAGCGGAAGAATGAAATGGCCAAGAGAACATCAAGAGCAGGCGCCTCGTTTGTTGTAGCAGAAACTATCGAATTTCGCTTTCGTGGCGCTACTTATCACCTTTCCGTTATCCG
>LXTK01000160.1 GCA_001643475.1 Proteobacteria bacterium SPGG2
AGTATTGAGTAAGTACCCGCCGAGCCACAGCAGAGATGCTCATCTGGTACCGGAGTTAATTCGAACCCTAGTTTTCGCAAAAAGCCTTCAACCACGCCACCGAGCTTTTGTCCGTGCTGTAGGCTACAGGGAGATTGAAAGGCAATCTTCCTGGGGTGTCTATCTAGACCTTTGGTATCGTTTTCGACAAGGATTTCAGCGATGTCACGCGTCGCAGCAGAGACTCGCGCGGCTTTATCGGCGTAGTGCTCATCGTGGCGCAACAGGTGACCGTACTCTTTGACGAACATGCCACAACCGCTTGCCGTCATTACGATAGCCTCGGCACCGTCTTGCAACTCGGGCCACCATGCGTCAATGTTTCGGCGTGCGAACTTGAGGCCTTGATCTTGGGCTGTGAGGTGATAACTCATGGCACCACAACATCCCGCAAGATTAGCGCGCGCCAACCTGATACCGAGGCGATCAAGCACGCGCGCGGTGGCGGCATTGATACGCGGCGCCAGTGCTGGCTGTACGCAGCCATCCAATACCAGCATACGTCGGCGGTGGCGTGGCATCGGCCAGCTCCCCGGCGCATCGCGTGGCGGCACCATGCGCCGCAGTATGCGGGGTAATAGTGGACGTATTGCACGTCCCAATCCTAGCAATGGCGCAAAACGTGACGGATAGGGCAATACCATTTGGAGTATTCCGCGTCGCACGCGATCCGGCAACGAACGTCCGACCTGTTCTTCGACCACCTTACGACCAATGTCGGCAAGGCGCCCGTATTGCACACCCGATGGGCAGGTAGTTTCACAGGCCCGGCACCCGAGACAACGATCCAAGTGCAACTGGGTGCGGCTAGAAACAGTGTGACCCTCCAATACTTGCTTTATTAGATAAATTCGTCCCCGCGGTCCGTCGAGCTCATCGCCCAGAAGTTGATAGGTGGGACAGGTAGCAGTGCAAAACCCACAGTGCACACACTTCCGTAATATTTCTTCGGCTTCCAAGCCCTCTGGCGTTTCTTTGATGAATTCAGCGAGTGTGGTTTGCATAGCGTGCGGTCATTTGCTAGTTACAGGTCTCGATAAAGCCGCCCGGGATTTAATATCCCTTTCGGATCAAATGCGTCTTTGAGTCGGCGATGCAGAGTCACCAATGGTGGTGTCAATGGATGAAAAACTTCAGTAGTGCGATCGCCACCTCGGAAGAGAATGGCATGACCACCGACGGACGATGCCTGCTGACGGATCATGTCAGCCGGTATATCGCTTACGCACCAACGCTGGGCGCCTCCCCAATCCAACATCCATTGACCATCGGTGCTGGTTGCAGGGGTAGCAGCGGGTACCGACAACCGCCAAAGGGGTTGTTTATTACTAAAATAGGGTAATCGATGTTCCCGTAGCGCCTGCCAGTAGGAATCACCGTCAGCAACTTCCTCGCCACCGATTTTCTGATGTGCCGCATTCACCCCACTCTCCGATCCGGACAATCGTACTCGTAATATCTCACCGTCATAACAGGCGGCGGAAAGTGGTAACGGTTGCGCTGCCCACGTGGCCATGGTGGCAATAGCGGTGGCGTCGTCGATGGAAAACGCCAACGTCAACTGACACGCCGGTTTTGGTAAAACCTTTAACGATAACTCGAGCATGACACCCAAGGTTCCCATGGCACCAGCCATAAGTCGGGATACATCGTAGCCAGCTACGTTTTTCATCACCTGTCCACCGAACGATAGATGTTCGCCTTCACCGTTAAGGCAAACAACACCCAGTATGAAGTCTCGTAGCGCACCCGTATAGGGTCGGGCTGGGCCGGAAATTCCGCTGGCCACCGCACCGCCCAATGTAGCACCGTCACCAAAGTGCGGGGGTTCGAACGGCAGCATTTGATTGCTCTCAGCCAACGCCGACTCTATATCATTCAATCGGGTGCCGGCGCGTGCGGTAATTACCAGTTCCGTGGGTTCATAACTGATGATGCCGGCGTGGCCACTGACATCTAGAGGTTGTCCGTTCGTTTGTCTACCGTAAAAGGCCTTGGTGTCACCACCACGAATCCGCAGCGGTGTTCCTTTGGCAGAAGCGGCGCGAACGATTGCTTGTATGTCTTTTGATTCAAGCGTCAAGGCAAGGCTTAGCTATGGGTTCGGACCTAGAAGCGAGGTAAGTCTGCGTGTGGAAGTTTGCCACCGTGTACATGCATGGCACCAAACTCAGCACAACGGTGTAGAGTAGGAACGGCCTTACCTGGGTTGAGTAAGCCGTCTGGGTCAAACGCGTGTTTAACGGCGTGAAACTGTGTTAGCTCCGACTTATCGAACTGTATACACATTTGATCGATCTTCTCCACTCCGACGCCATGCTCGCCAGTGATAGTACCGCCTACCTCCACACACAGCTGACAGATTTTGCCGCCTAGTTCTTCGGTGCGTTCGAGTTCACCGGGCTTGTTAGCGTCATACAAGATTAGTGGGTGTAGATTGCCATCGCCGGCGTGAAACACATTGGCGATGCGTAGCCCATATTCCTGGGATAACTGTTCGATCCTTGCAAGTACTTCGCCCAATCGACGACGTGGGATGGTGCCATCCATACAGTAGTAGTCAGGGCTAATCCGGCCCATCGCCGGGAATGCCGCCTTACGCCCCGACCAAAAAACCGCCCGTTCCTGTTCATTGTTGGATCTGCGAATCTCAGTGGCGCCACAGCTATTGAGCACGTCTTCGACTCGCGCGATTTGTTCGGTGACCTCGGCGCTGGTGCCGTCTACTTCACATAACAACATCGCTTCCGCGTCGGTCGGATAATTGGCGTGCACAAAATCCTCGGTGGCGCATATCGCCGCCTTATCCATCATCTCAAGGCCAGCTGGAATAATACCGGCCCCGATAATACACGCCACGGCGGAGCCTGCCTTTTCGATATCGTCAAACGCAGCAAGGATTACCCGCGCCGATTCGGGTTGCGGCAGCAGCTTTACCGTAACCTCGACGATCACACCTAGCATACCCTCGGAACCTGTCATCAATGCCAGTAGGTCGTAACCGGGACTATCGAGCGCGTCGGCACCGATGGTGACAAGCTCACCGTCGATGGTGACTATTTCCAGCTTCAGGATGTTGTGTACGGTTAAACCATACTTAAGGCAGTGCACGCCGCCAGAATTTTCCGCCACATTACCGCCGATGGAACAGGCGATCTGGGAGGATGGGTCGGGTGCGTAGTAGAGGGCATGCGGTGCCGCCGCTTGCGAAATGGCAAGATTTCTTACCCCGGGCTGAACGCGGGCAACTCGATTCACCGGGTCAAGGTCTAGAATACGGTTGAATTTCGCCAGGCTCAGCAGCACACCGTTGGCAAGCGGTAACGCACCGCCGGAAAGCCCGGTACCGGCGCCGCGTGCAACCACCGGCACCTTGCGAGCGCTGCAAAGGCGCAATATACGCTGCACCTGTTTCACCGTTTCTGGCAGTACCGCGATAAGGGGTAATTGGCGGTAGGCCGACAGCGCGTCGCACTCGTAAGGCCTTAGCTCTTCTTCACGATGGAGAACGGACGCTGTTGGCAGAAACGCTTGTAAGCTATCGATTAGTGACTGCTTTTCAGCTGCACCAATCTTCGCGGGTTGTGGGTTTGGGTCTGTCATGGTGGCTGCACCTACGAGAAGGATAGATTACCGCCCAGACGCCACGGCGACAAGGCGCGGTCGAAACAGCCGGCAAATGTGCCATGGGCGATAGCATGTGGGACAATCACGCCGTACCCGAAGCGGGGCGGTTTGGGGCAGCCTATGTGGCAGTGTTGGACACGCATCTTCGTCATATCTTGGTTGATGTTCATCAGCGTTGATACTGCACGCGCGGCCCCCGGTCAGATAACGCATGCCTTGGCGATGCATGGGACACCAAAGTATGCACCCGATTTCCAGCATTTCGACTACGTGAATCCGAATGCGCCCAAGGGCGGTACGCTACGCTTCGGTGTGCAAGGAACCTTTGATAGCTTCAACCCTTTCATTCCTAAAGGCAATGCCGGTGCCGGGGCCTCGTTCGAGACGCTGCTAACTCAAAGCGCGGACGAGCCTTTTAGCGAGTACGGCCTGATCGCAGAATCTATCGAAATGCCCGACGATCGATTATGGGTAATCTTTACCTTGCGGCCACAGGCACGTTGGCACGACGGTAAGCCGATCACGGTCGAGGACGTGATCTGGTCGTTCAACACGCTGAAGAGCAAGGGCCGCCCGTCCTACCGCTTCTATTATGCGAGTGTCGCGGCTGCCGAGAAGGTAGGCTCACGACGGGTGAAGTTTACGTTCGCTGAGAAAGGCAACCGCGAGCTGCCGCTGATCGTCGGTGAGCTTCCAATCTTACCGAAGCACTACTGGGAGACGCGCGACTTTGAGAAGACCACGCTCGAGCCGCCGCTCGGCAGCGGACCCTATCGCATCACCGAATTTGAGGCGGGTCGATTCGTGACGACCGAGCGGGTGAAAGACTACTGGGGTAAGGACCTGCCGGTGAATAGAGGTCAGAACAACTTCGACCGTATCCGTTACGACTACTATCATGATGATACCTCCATCCGCATAGCGCTTAAAGCAGGCGAAATCGAATTTCGGCTCGAGAATCAGGCGAAAGCATGGGCGCTCGACTATGATGTACCGCCGGTACGCGAGGGTTGGTTAAAAAAGGAGGAGGTTCGTCATTTCAGCCCCACTGGTATGCAGGCGTTTGCCTACAACACGCGTCGCGAGATCTTCAGGGACCGTAACGTACGCCAAGCGCTGGCGTTTGCCTTCGATTTCGAATGGACCAACAAGAACCTCTTTTTTGGTCAATATACCCGTACCGAAAGCTACTTTTCTAACTCAGAACTTGCCGCCACCGGCCTGCCCGAAGGGAAGGAGCTCGAAATTCTCGAACGTTATCGCGGCCGCATTCCGGATGAGGTTTTTGCGACTCCGTACAGAGCGCCGTCAACCGACGGCAGTGGCTGGCCGCGGGAGAATCTGCGCCAAGCGTTTGCACTGCTCGAAGAGGCTGGCTGGACTGTGGAGGACACGCGACTCATTAACGTACATACCGGGCAACCATTTGAGTTCGAGATCTTGTTGGTGAGTCCCGCGTTCGAACGTATTGTGTTGCCCTACGTGCGTAATCTTAAGCGGCTTGGTATCGATGCGCGTGTACGGCTCGTCGATCAGTCGCAATACATCAACCGCTTGCGCAGTTTTGACTTTGACATGATCGTCGCGGTCTGGCCCGAAACTGAATCTCCCGGCAACGAGCAACGAAACTTTTGGAGCAGCGCCGCCGCAGACTTGCCAGCCGGGCGCAACTATGCCGGTATCAAGGACCCGGTTGTCGACGAGCTCGTCGAGCTCCTAATCAGCGCACCTGACCGGGAAACTTTGGTCGCACGTACCCGTGCCCTCGATCGCGTGTTGCTGTTTGGTTACTACGTCGTGCCCAATTGGCATCTGCAGGTACAACGTATTCTTTCTTGGGACAGGTTTTCGCGACCCGCGGTGACACCTAGGTCTGGCACCTCGATCGACTACTGGTGGTTTGACCCGGTGAAGGTGGCACGTCTGGAAGCCGAACGCCAGGCCGAGCCACAAGTCGCTGACGGCAGCGGTCGCACTATGCCCGGTATCGGCACCACCCTTACGGTTATTGTAGGCCTGGGACTCGCCGGCTTCTTCGTTTTTCGCCGCGTGTGGCAGCGCACGGGAGTTTCATGACCGCTTATATCATCAGGCGCTTCCTACTCATCATCCCGACCCTGTTCGGGATCATGTTGATCAACTTCGTCGTGATCCAGGCGGCTCCCGGTGGACCGGTCGAGCAAGTCATCGCCCAGCTCACCGGCGAAGGCTCGGCTATCACCGAGCGCATTACCCGGGTAGGAACCGGCGAAATCCTGCAGACCACGGCAGTACGGGAAAGCATCAAGAGTCCCTACCGCGGCGCGCAGGGACTGGATCCGGAGTTCATCAAGGAACTCGAGAAGCGCTTCGGCTTCGACAAGCCCATGCACGAGCGTTTCTTCCAGATGTTGCGCAACTATCTCGTATTCGACTTCGGCGAGAGCTTTTTCCGTGATCGCAAGGTGGTGGATCTCGTGCTCGACAAGATGCCGGTTTCGATCTCGCTGGGGGTGTGGACTACGCTGCTCGTCTACCTTATCTCTATCCCGCTCGGTATTGCTAAGGCGGTGCGCGACGGCAGTCGCTTCGACGTAGGGACGAGCTTTGTGCTGGTTATCGGCTACGCGATCCCGAGCTTTTTGTTTGCGGTGTTCCTCCTGGTCATATTCGTTGGCGGCAGCTATCTCAGTTGGTTTCCTTTGCGAGGGCTGCTCTCCGAAGAGTATCTCGGTCTCGGGTTTAGGGGTTGTGTGAGTAATCTTGCGTGTGTCGCCGATTACTTCTGGCACATCACGCTGCCGATCATCGCTATGGTGCTTGGCGGCTTCGCGACGTTGACACTGTTGACGAAGAACTACTTCCTAGATCAGCTGCAACAGCAATATGTGCTCACCGCCAAAGCCAAGGGGCTATCTGAGCGGCGGGTGCTTTATGGTCATGTGTTTCGTAACGCCATGCTCATCATAGTCGCCGGGTTCCCTGCTGCATTCGTCGGTATCTTATTTACAGGCGCGTTATTCATCGAGATCATTTTTTCGCTCGATGGGCTCGGATTGCTGGGCTTCGAAGCCATCTTTGCGCGCGACTATCCGTTGATGTTTGGCACGTTGTACTTTTTCTCGCTGCTCGGGCTTTTTATGAACCTGGTGGGCGATTTCATGTATACGGTCATCGATCCGCGTATCGATTTCGAGGCGCGCGAGGCATAAACGAGTAAGGCCATGAAAGAAACCGCTCAATCTCGAACTACCCTTCTTGGCATGAAACTCTCGCCGATTACCGAGCGGCGACTCCAAAATTTCCGTGCGAACAAGCGTGGCTACTGGTCGCTATGGATCTTTCTTGCATTCTTTGTCGTTACCCTGTTTGCGGAGTTCGTGGCTAACGACAAGCCTTTTCTCGTCTACTACGAGGGCGATATCTATATGCCGATCTTCAAGGCCTATCCGGAGACGACCTTCGGTGGGGAATTTCTGACCACGGCGGATTACCGCGATCCCTTCGTCGCCGAGCTTATCAATGACAACGGCTGGATGATCTGGCCGATCGTGCGCTACAACCATCGCACCGTGGCCTGGGGCCTTCCCGTGCCGGCCCCCTCGCCACCTGACGCTGGACATTGGCTTGGCACCGACGATCAGGCACGCGATGTCGTGGCGCGGCTGATTTACGGGTTTCGCATATCTATACTTTTTGGTTTCACGATTATGGTGGTGAGCGCGGTTATCGGTGTGACAGCGGGCGCGGTGCAGGGCTACTTCGGCGGCTGGCTGGATCTGTTGTTTCAACGCTTCATGGAGATCTGGGCAAGCATACCCACTCTTTATCTGATCATCATTCTTGCCAGCATCGTCGAGCCCAACTTCTGGTGGTTACTCGGGGTGCTGCTGCTATTTTACTGGATGGGGTTTGTGGGTGTGGTGCGGGCGGAGTTTCTGCGTGCGCGCAATCTTGATTTTGTTCGCGCCGCGCGTGCACTTGGTGTCAGTGACACCATGATCATGTTTCGTCACGTATTGCCGAACGCCATGGTCGCCACCATTACCCTTATGCCGTTCACGTTGACCAGTTCGGTGACGATACTCACCGGGCTCGATTTTCTCGGGATCGGTCTGCCGCCGGGTTCAGCGTCGCTCGGCGAATTGCTCGCTCAGGGCAAAGCCAACTTGCAAGCGCCATGGTTGGGGTTGACTGGATTTTTCGTGCTCGCAACTATGCTGAGTCTGCTAATGTTTGTCGGCGAGGCCGTGCGCGATGCGTTTGATCCTAGAAAGCTGTTCGTTGGTGCACCGCCTCCCGAAGAGACCGGACCCGCAACCACTACAACGCCGCAACAGCCTGCGGCCGAGCATACCAACTAGTGGCCATACCGCTCCTTCAAATCGACAAACTCGGCGTTGAGTTCCGCCAATTCGGTAGCTCGGTCACCGCCGTGAAAGGCGTGTCTCTGCATATCGATAAAGGCGAGACGGTGGCGCTTGTGGGCGAAAGCGGTTCGGGTAAATCTGTGACCGCACTCTCGGTGTTGCAGTTGTTGCCGTATCCAGTGGCGGCACATTCACCTGGCAGCTCGATTCGCTTTAAGGAACGCGAATTGATTGGTGCCAATGAACAAGTGCTACGCGAGGTGCGTGGTGATCAGATATCGATGATCTTTCAAGAGCCCATGACCTCGTTGAACCCGTTACATGTTGTCGAGAAGCAGATTAATGAGGTCTTGGTGGTGCACAAAGGCTTGTCGCGTTATGCCGCGAGGGTGCGCACAGTAGAGCTGCTTGAGCTGGTACGTATACGTGACCCAGAGCAACGCCTCAAGTCATACCCGCACCAACTCTCGGGCGGTCAACGCCAACGCGTGATGATCGCGATGGCACTCGCAAATGAGCCGGACTTGTTGATTGCCGATGAGCCGACGACGTCGGTGGATGTCACCATCCAAGCACAGATTCTGAAATTGCTGAACGATCTGCAGGCTAGCCTGGGGATGGCGATGTTGTTCATCACCCATGACCTTGGGGTTGTGCGCAAGATGGCAAAACGGGTCTATGTCATGCATTCGGGCTCGGTAGTGGAGTCGGGTGCCGTTAAGGATATTTTCGAACGACCGCAACATGCCTATACACAACGTTTGCTCGCGGCCGAACCGGCCGAGAAACCAACGACGGTGGTTGGCGACGCCCGTACGATGGTCAAGGCCAGTGACATCAAGGTTTGGTTCCCGATCAAGGCCGGCATATTGCGACGCACCGTCGATCACGTAAAGGCAGTGAATGGCATCGACGTTACGGTACGGGAAGGTCACACGGTCGGTGTGGTGGGGGAGAGTGGTTCCGGCAAGACGACGCTCGGGCTCGCGCTTTTGCGGCTTGAAAAAAGTAAAGGATCGATCGAGTTCGATGGGCGCGCCCTTCAGGGCCTTAGTTGGAAGTCGCTGCGGCCATTGCGCCGCGAAATGCAGATCGTTTTCCAAGATCCGTTCGGCAGTCTAAGCCCGCGTATGTCAGTGGGCCAGATTATCGGCGAAGGCCTCGGGGTGCATGGTTTAGGCAAGGACGAGGTAGAACGCGAGCAAATGATCATCGAGGCCCTGGAGGAGGTTTATTTAGATCCTGAAAGTCGGCATCGTTATCCGCACGAGTTCTCGGGTGGCCAACGTCAGCGCATCGCTATCGCTCGGGCGATGGTGGTAAAGCCGCGCTTTGTCGTGTTGGACGAGCCAACGTCAGCACTGGATATGTCAGTGCAGGCGCAGATCGTGGAGCTCCTACAGGAGCTACAGACGCGCCATCGGCTTGCGTACCTCTTTATTAGCCATGACCTGAGAGTGATCCGGGCCTTAAGCGATGAAGTCATCGTTATGCGTAACGGTCATGTGGTCGAGCAAGGGCCGGCAGAGCGCATCTTCCGCGAACCGCGCGAACCCTATACTCGCGCTCTGATGGCAGCCGCTTTCGAGCTGGAGATGGTGGAAGAGGACGCAGTGCGGACTTAGCTAAGCGCCATAATCGGCTGTTATTTCCAGGTATGAACAAGCAATGTGCGCAGACCTATTGGGCGCGACTTTTGGCCGCACCGAACGTAATCCTGACTACACTATAAGTGGCGTAGATCCTGCCAGCGATGGTTTTTGCGACCCACTTATGGCTACCCCAAAGAATAGATTCGGTCGGGCCCTGGGATCGGAAGATTCTAGAGATACTGACCCAAGTCCGCAGAACGCACTTGCACGTGTGCAGGCTGAGCTCGTTGAGCTTAGACATTTGCTCGCGCAGGTGTTCGAAGGTCGAGCGCACCTCGATGCACAAGGGCACTACATCAGGGTCGACCAGCATTACGCTGATATCTATGGATATGGTGTTGACGAGTTGGTTGGCGCGCAATGGCAGCAAACGGTTCATCCTGACGATCACAAAATCGTGCTCGAGTCCTACCAGCGTATGCTGGCCGCAGGCTGGGCCGAATTCGACGTGCGCGGTGTCCGCCAAGATGGATCAACATTCGATCAACACGCTGTGATCGTCAAGACATTCGATCAGGATGGGCAATTCAACGGCCACCACTGCCTAATCAGGGACATTCCCGGCCAAGCGCAGTTGCAGAAAAAAGCCGAAGAGGCGTTGCGAGAGAGTGAAGAGCGCTTCCGTAATCTCATAGAAGGTTCTATCCAAGGAATAATAATTCAACGGGACTGGAAGCCGCTATTTATCAACCAAGCATACGCCGACATCCTTGGTTACGATTCACCAGACGAGATTATCGCCTTAGACTCCATCGAGTCGCAATTCGCACCGTATGAGCGCCCGCGACTACAGCGATACAAACAGGCCCGCATTCGAGGCGAGGACGCTCCGACGCAGTACGAATATGATGCCCTTCGAAAAGACGGAACAATCGTTACCGTGCAAAATACAGTTCGGGTTGTAACCTGGCGGGGAGAAACTGCTGTGCAGAGCACGCTCATAGATGTAACCGACCGAAGGCATGCCGAAGAAGCATTGCGAGTCAGCGAGGAACGATATCGCGCGTTGTATGATGACAATCCGTCGATGTTCTTCACTCTAGATGGTGACGGTGAGATTGTGTCGACAAACCGCTTCGGCGCAAATGAGTTAGGTTATAGTGTCGATGAGCTTGTAGGCATGTCGATCTTTGCGCTTCATGTGGAAGCGGACCAAATGGCAATGCGCAAACGGATTGAGACTTGTTTGCAGAATCCCGATCAAGTGCAGCGCTGGGAAGTCGGGAAATTGCGCAAGGACGGCACTGTCGTATGGGTAAGAGAGACCGCTCGGGTTGTGCGCGATGTTGATCAGCAGCCTGTAGTATTGACGGTCTGTGAAGACATCACCGAAGTACATAACCTTTCCAAGCAGCTTTCCTACCAGGCAACCCATGATCCTTTGACTGGCCTTATTAACAGGCGCGAGTTTGAACGCCGCCTATTGCGAGCACTACAGACCGCACAAACAGATAGTAAGGAGCATGCGCTGTGCTACCTGGACCTAGACCAGTTTAAAATCATTAATGACACATGTGGGCACGTGGCGGGGGACGAACTATTGCGTCAGCTTAGCGCGGTTTTGCGGGAAAAGGTTAGGAAACGCGACACGCTAGCCCGTCTCGGCGGTGATGAATTTGGTGTACTGGTCGAGCACTGCTCGCTGGAGCAAGCTCAACGAGTTGCTGAGTCTGTGCGAGACGCAATAAAGGGATTTCGATTTTTGTGGGGCGAGAGGAGTTTCAACGTCAGCGTAAGCATCGGCCTAGTGCCGATAACAACGACAAGTGGAAGTATTACTAATGTTCTAAGCATGGCCGATGCGGCCTGCTATGTTGCTAAGGACAAAGGGGCCAACGGTATTCATATCTCTCGTCAAGACGATGTCGAGCTGGCAAGCCGACAGAAGGAGATGCAGTGGGTAGAAATAATCAATCGGGCGCTCGACCAGGATCGGCTGCATCTTAGTCGACAACCGATTGTGTCTATTGCCGACGGTAAGAAAACCGGACATTTCCATGAGTTACTAGTGCGCATGGAAGACGAAGACGGAAATATAGTGTTGCCCCGTAACTTTCTGTCCGCGGCTGAACGCTACAATCTCACGACTGAACTCGATCGTTGGGTCATTAATAGCGCCTTAAAATGGCTTGCCAGCCACCCACTGTATGTGCGTGATCTCTTTCTGTGCTCTATCAATTTGTCCGGACATTCGTTGGGAGATCAGGAATTCCTTGAGTTCGTCATTCAGCAATTCGACCAGACGGGCGTATCACCGGCGAAGATCTGTTTTGAGGTCACGGAAACAGCGGCAATCGCAAATTTGACAACAGCTAGCCGCTTCTTCAAAGCTCTCGGAAACTCTGGGTGTCGTTTTGCACTTGACGATTTCGGCAGTGGGTTATCGTCGTTTGCCTATCTAAGAAATCTACCAGTCGACTTTCTAAAAATCGATGGTGGGTTCGTTAAGGATATCGTTAATGACCCTATTGCGTTGGCGATGGTGCGTTCGATCAACGATATTGGTCATGTCATGGGTAAACAAACTATCGCCGAGTTTGTTGAGAATGAAGCCATTTTGCGGAAACTCAAAGAGATCGGCGTTGACTTTGCCCAAGGTTACGCGGTAGGTCGACCAATGCGCATCGTTCAGGGAGATTGAAGCCATCTATACCTGATACTCAAGTGGTCCGGGACGGATCATATCGATCCATAAGAAGGTAGAAGTAATGGCGGGGCATAATGCGGTACCGTAACGCTGTTCAAGGTATTTCGACGCCAGACGCGATAAGGCTAGCGGGTTTTGTCGGCCTCTAACTTGGAGCAACCACATGGAGAACACAGTGATTACCATAATACCCGGCGACGGTATTGGGCCGGAGATTATGCGGGCGACGCTTAAGGTTCTGGATCATCTCGACTGTGGTCTCGAGTACGAATTTGCAGATGCGGGGATCAGTGCGCTCAAGAAGAATAAGGAGTTATTGCCGGCAGAGACCGAGCGCCTGATTGCCAAGAACCGTATTGTCCTCAAGGGCCCATTAACTACCCCCGTGGGTGAAGGGTTCACCTCGCTAAACGTCACGTTGCGCAAGCAGTTTGATCTCTATGCCAACCTACGCCCTGCCATATCCTATCCAGGTACCGGTAGTCGCTACGAGGATATCGACATTATTACTATTCGCGAAAACACCGAAGGCATGTACGCGGGTGAGGGCCAAGAGATATCTCCCGACGGCGAACGGGCGGAGTCGATCAGTGTTATCACTCGGTTAGGGGCCGAGAAAATCCTACGGTTCGCATATGAGACAGCTCGCTTGTACAAAAGAAAGCAGGTTACGATTGTACATAAGGCCAACATCCTTAAGGCAACCTCGGCGCTATTCCTGCGGGTATCTCGCGAGGTGGCCAAGGAGTATTCCGACATCACCACCAACGAAATGATTGTCGATAATACCTGCATGCAATTGGTGATGAATCCTTATCAGTTTGATGTCATTGCGACTACCAATCTCTTTGGTGACATCATCTCGGATTTGTGTGCCGGCCTCATAGGTGGGCTTGGTATGGCGCCCGGCGCCAATATCGGTGACGACATGGCGATGTTCGAGGCGGTTCATGGGTCTGCACCGGATATCGCCGGCAAAAAAATCGCAAATCCGTCAGCGCTTATGCTAGCAGCTGCTTTGATGCTCGAGCATCTTCATATGGGCGACAAAGCAGAGCAAATACGCCATGCGATCCGCGATACGATCGAGTCGAAAGACTGCTGCACGGCTGATCTTGGTGGGCAAAGCAGTACGGCCGAGTTTACGCAGGCGATCGTCGAGCGATTGAATTAAGAATAAACGAGTATCTCTAGTCTCGCCTTTCTAGGTTGAGGGAGCAGTGGGTAACTTTGTAGGTTACATATTGCTGATCAGCGCATCGCCAAACTCACTGCACTTGACTTCGTTGGCGCCCTCCATCAAACGCGCGAAGTCGTAGGTCACGGTCTTGCTTGCGATGGTCTTGCCCATCGCGGCAATGATCCGATCCGCCGCTTCGGTCCAGCCGATATAACGCAGCATCATTTCTCCGGAGAGGGTCATCGACCCTGGATTGACCTTGTCGAGGTTGGCATATTTTGGGGCGGTGCCGTGAGTCGCTTCAAACACCGCATGTCCGGTAACATAGTTGATATTACCGCCCGGGGCGATGCCGATGCCGCCGACCTGGGCAGCTAGCGCGTCGGATAGATAATCGCCGTTGAGGTTCATCGTCGCAATCACGTCGAATTCATTAGGTCGAGTCAACACCTGCTGCAACGTGATGTCAGCAATCGTATCCTTGATCAATATTTTTCCGCTGTCCAGCGCAGATTGCTGCTCGGCGTTGGCCATTTCGTTGCCTTTCTCCGCCTTGGTGCGTTCCCACTGATCCCAGGTGTAGCAATAATCTGAGAATTCACGCTCAGCTAACTGATATCCCCAATTTCGGAACGCGCCCTCGGTGAACTTCATGATGTTGCCTTTGTGCACGAACGTTACACTCTTGCGCTCATTGGTGATCGCGTAGTTGATTGCTGCCCGCACGAGTCGCTCGGTGCCCTCGCGTGAGATTGGTTTGATGCCGATACCAGACGTGTCGGGGAAACGCAGCTTGCCGAACTCGTCGGGGAAATTATCCTTGAATACCGACAAGAACTTACTTACTCTCTCGCTGCCCTCTTCGAACTCGATGCCTGCGTATATATCCTCGGTGTTCTCGCGAAATATAATCATGTCAACCAGCTCCGGCTTTCTGACCGGTGATGGCGCACCCTTGAACCAGCGGACCGGACGCAGGCAGACATATAAGTCGAGCATCTGTCGTAGGGCGACATTAAGCGAGCGAAAGCCACCGCTGATCGGCGTGGTGAGCGGGCCTTTGATGGCGACCAGGTATTCACGGCAGGCGTCTACCGTCTCGTCGGGCAGCCAGGTGTTTAAGAGGTTATTGGCTTTCTCTCCCGCATAAATTTCCATCCAGTGGATCTTGCGCTGCCCGCGGTAGGCTTTTTCCACCGCGCAGTCCAACACGCGGACTGTGGCCCGCCAGATATCCGGGCCGGTGCCATCGCCCTCGATAAAGGGGATGATTGGATTGTCCGGTGTCCTAAGTTTGTTACCGTCCTCTACGATAATTTTGTCGCCGCCGGCCGGTACTTGGATATGTTTTTGGGCCATTGCTTACCCTCGCTCGGGCGACTCAATGCGCCTAACGATAGAGGATAACACAGCACCAGGCTGGTGCCGCCGTGGGCGAACCCAAGGCGATTCAAAAAAACGGCGGCCCTTGAGGCCGGGACGCCGAGATTAGAGAGGGTGATGATAAAGAGCTACGTCAGTACGCGACCTGCTTGGCAATTGGCTCGTCTTCGAACTGCTGTTCCGCGGTTGAGCCCGCCAATGCAGTGATGGAGGAAGTACCACCAATAATGATTTGAGTCACATCATCGAAGTAACCGGCTCCTACCTCGCGTTGATGTTTGGTAGCGGTATAAGCGCGGCTCTCGGATGCAAATTCCTGTTCCTGCAACTCGGCATAGGCCGTCATACCCTGGTCGCGGTACTTGTCGGCCAGGTTGAACATGCTGTCGTTGAGCGCGTGAAAACCGGCCAGCGTAATGAATTGAAACTTATAGCCCATAGCACCGAGTTCACGCTGAAACTTGGCAATGGTCGGGTCGTCCAGGTTTTTCTTCCAGTTAAAGATCGGAAGA
>LXTK01000140.1 GCA_001643475.1 Proteobacteria bacterium SPGG2
CGCTGAAGAAAATGTATGAATGGCGTGGACGGGATTTTCACCCGGCGCTGATGGAGCAGTTCATCCAGTGTATCGGCATCTTTCCGATCGGCAGTGTCGTTGTGCTCAACACCAACGAAGTCGGCGTAGTAAGAACGCTGAACCGCGAGCAGCGCCTCAAACCTCAGGTGGTGCTGGTCATGAAGCCCGACAAGACGCACCACCCCGCCCTGCGGGCAGTGGATCTTGCCCGCGAGACCACGCCGACTGGCAAGCCATACGAGATAACAGAAGTCGTACCGCCGGCCATGTTCAATATCCAGCCGGCGGACTACCTGCCGGTGAGGGCGGTGGCTTAACAACACGTCGCGCCGGCTGTTTGTTCTTTGACAAATACCGATCTCGCTTGTGGTATGCAATGGTTACTTGTTGGTCCGCCACGATCGAAGCTAAGTGTTTACGAGAAGCCAGTCCATAAGCCTGCTTTCGTTCGGGCGCATCAATTCCGACTAAACGGATTTTGTGTTGCTTATTGTTGGCGTCGAGAACGTAAAGGGTATCACCATCTGTAATCTTGACGACCTTGCCGGTGAGAGAATCGGCAGAGACCGGGTAAGGCCAAAACAGGAGAATGACTAAGTCGATGGATGTTGCGGTACAGGGGCCATGCATTCCTGATCGTCGTTCTTCGGGTCGTTGACCCTAGTACTGACCGGATAGGCCTTCATTGCTTCCGAGTCATAAGGTTTGAGCAACGGCTGTAAGGCGGCAGGGTTTTGTGTCGTGGGATCGAGCCATCGTTCATAGGCATCCTCGGACAGGGGCCTTAACCCTGAAGTGTCATGACCAGAATCGCCTCAACGGGGCGTTGCTGGAGCAGCGACGCCAACATTCCCAGCGGGTTCTGGCCATTCTATCGGGGCAAACAATCGAAGATTCCACGTACGGTGCCAGCGGTCGGGCTCAATACGAACTCTCGGCAAACTCGCGAGCAATGGCCTAACCAGGCGTAGTTCGATTCAACCGCTTGTAAGTGACCGCATGTGGCGAGGGCTGACAACCCGTGTCGGCCTAACCCGACTCAAGCCAGGTCTATCGTTATCTGACATAACCCTTCGTTTCAATTACTTACAGCGACAAGCTAGATAGGCACAAGTTATGCATTTGAGACAATATGAAACGGATCCTTATCATCGCGGTGTTACTAATCTGGATGCCCGCCACCCATGCAGACATCAGCGTTGAGATCGCGACCGGGGTCCACCGTACGGAAGATGCAACCCTATTGCTTCTCGACCTAACACGACCAGCAGATCGTCTTTTTGGTCAGAAGTCGTACTGGCAGTTCAATGCGGGGGCGTGGAGTGGTGAGCATGAAGCCAGTGTGGTTGGCGTGGCTCGCGGCCTACAGTGGGATCGTGAAAATCTTCACGTGCGCCTTTCGACTGGCGTTAGCCTCGTTTGCGAAACCAGCGAAATGCTATCGACTGCGTTTCAGTTCTATGAACAAGCCATGGTCCACCGGCAGTTCAGCAACCATGGTATTGCGCTTTCTTATCGCCACTGGTTCAATGCCTATATAAAGCGTCCGAACTACGGAATGGATTTTCTTGGCGTTCAAATGGATCTAAATTGGTAGACAACTCAAAATAGAACTTAGCTAGTTGCGGTCGTCTACGTCCAATTGCCCGGTAATTCGGCGTCGGATGTGGGACCAGGACATCCCGGCCGCTAACACGCCGCTAATAATCAGAAGCACTATGTAGGAAATCGCACGCTGACTGTCGCTTGGAATGATTCCCCGGTCCGTGCCGAGCCACAACAACGTGCCGAAAAAAGCCACCGCCAACAAAGTACCGATCGCCCCTAGTGAGTGTAACGTCGCCCGGAGAAAGATAACCCAGCCAATCAATAACACCACCCCAACGAACGCCTTCAGGACATCAAACCCAGGAAGCCCCGTCTCAGGTAGCTTTGCTATCGCCCAATGGTAGTATGAATAGCCTTCTGGATTGTAGGTCGCGAACACCAATATCAGGGCAGCAAAGAGACGAAGTAGAAAATTCTGTGCGCTAAACCTCGCAGCCATGGTTATTCGCCCGTCCTTACTTTAAGACAACGGCGTCTCAAAGCTCCTCACCATATTTCTTTTGGTGAAGCGACTTCGCCTGCGATATCCATTTATCTCGCCGTATGCGATCGGGATTCAACACCCTGGCTACCTGCTCAATCTCTGCGTCACCCCATCGGGCGATATCGCGAAACTGATAATACCCAAGCCCATTGAGTGTTCTCTCCAACACCGGACCTATACCAAAGATCTTTTTCAGATCATCTCTGGGTGGTTGATCCTTTAATTTAGGTTCATGAAACTCTTGCCCAGACAGGCCCGGCGACGTCACCGCCGCGGGCTGGTGTTCCAACTCGAGAAGTCGATGGCGCAATGTCTCGAATTCTTGTACTTTCTCCTGCAATAGAGACCGGTGTCTTTCTTCGAGCGCCTGGACTCTCGCCTCACTTTCTTTCAGCTGCGTACCCGCCGGCTCCAACTCGCAAATCCGTGCATCACGTTCTTGAAGTTGCAATTCTAACGGCTCGAGCTCCTTCAGTCGGCCGTTGAGCCGCATGATAACCATACTGTTATCATCGATCATCGATTGATGCTTAATCTCCAGCTGTTTCAACGCCTGAGTTCGTGCGTCTAATTCACCACGTACGGGTTCTAACTCGGACAACGCCTTTCGACGACGTTCGACCTCACTCGTCTTTTGGTCGACCGCTGAATTATGTTTCTTTTCCAACTCCTGGAATGCCTTCTCACGCTCTTTGAGTCGGCCGATAAGTGGTTCCAGTTCGCGTATTCGCGCGTCTCGTTCTTTAGCTTGACCCGAACTTTCGTCAAGATTTGCACGTAGTGCCCCGATTTCGCCGTCTTTTTCCGCCAACGTGAAGCGCAGGTTAGTGAGCGCTTGTTCGGTTTCGCTTAGCTGTGGCGCCAACGGTTCTAGGTTTTTAATCCGGCTTTTGAGGCTTTCGATCTCACTCTTCTTTTTGGCAACCGTTGATTCGCGCGCCGATTCGAGGTCCTTCAATGCACTGTCCCGTCGCGCCAGTTGCTGCTCGAGCCCGTCGAGTCTCGGAGTCATTGTCTTCAGCTTGGTGTCCCGATCACTCAATTCTTGGTGGTACCTTTCTCGCTGATCTTCGAGGCTCGTTACTTTTGCATGTTGCTCTCGGAGCTGATCCTCAGCGTCATTAGATCTAGTTTTAAGCGAGCCCAGATTTGCTTGCAACTGGTTCAGGGTGACGTCCTTGTCCAAAAGCTCCTGTTTGAGGGAGCCTACTCGCTCGTCGCGGGCATGCAGCTCGGTTTTCATTGTAGAAAGGGTCGAGTTCCGTTCCGAAAGCTGCTTTTGGATCTCAGTCAGTCGGCTCTGCCAACTGACTTGCACATCGGCAAGCCGATAACGCGACCACTGCCGAGTAAACCACCAGCCGACGAACAGACCGATGAGAGCGGCAGCTAGCAGGCACAGCAGGATCTGCCCTATCAGGTACCCCATATCCTAGTCTCCATCCGGTTTTGCTTATGAAACAACCACCCGCCCGTGCGGGATGATTGTGCCCCACCGAGAATATACGAAGCCCGTGTTAGAAGGCAAACCACGCCCTCGGGCCCATCGCCAACCCGATAGCGACGAATGTAGGTGACACGCGCCCGACAGACGGGCTTTGATTCGAAAGTTACCGCATCGAGGACGAAAGCAGGGGCTATTGCTTTACATAGGTGACAAAGAATCCTTCCAAATCACCGTTTTCGGTGTAAACGGCCACGTTCGCTACCGTCCATCCTTCCTTGGCATATTCTTGGTGCTGCTTAGTCATGCGCTTGGCAACACGACCTTTCTTGCCCAGCACGCCAACGTCCATGAATACGGTTTTGCCGTCCTTTCCTGTCGCGGCGGCTACTACGTTCTCTTTGGTCTTGCCGGCAAAACTTTGCGCCGTGCCGAGCATTACGCCGGCCACGAATACGAGCGCAAACGGCAATAATCGATATGCACGCAACACGTTTGAGATGCTTTTCATGATGAACTCCTTAACTAGACTAAAGGTGACCAGAAATAGGCCGTCCATCGGGGGCTGGTGACCCCTCCGGCCTAGGCTACGAGGGCAGAAAGTCGATCGGATAGGTAACCACCATCGTTTCCACTTCCCTGGCCCCGAAATCGAACAGCCTTACACGCGCAACAAGCTTGCGCTCAATCCCCGGCGCACTGAGTTCACTTGAAACCAGCTCGCAGGCGACGACTCTACCGTCCGGTGAGATTGTTAGCTTGAGTACCACTTTACCTTCCAGCGTCGGATCCTTGCGTAGGGCGCGATTGTAGATCGAGTAAATTGCGGCCTTGTTCCTGTCGAATACCAATTGGATTTCCTCGATACTACGAGAGGCCTTTCGACTACCACCGCTTGCTGACACATCGCCTTGCCCGGTTCCAACCCCGTCAACGGGACTACTGACTTGTGTCGTCGCCCGTGCTGCCAACGCGGTACCACCGGTACCTCGACTTAGTTTGGAGGTGTTGATCCCACCGCTACCGCTGGAGGCATTGGCAGTAATCAGCGAACGTTCCACAGGAGCGGCCTTACGCTCCGCGCTCTTTATCAAGCTAGAGTTTCTCTGGATTTCCTTAAGCACATCATGGTCGCGTAACTCGGCCAGCTCATCCGCAAATGCAAGCAATCCGGCGCGTTGCGCTTTCTGACGTGCTGTTTCTATTTTTTTCGGCTCGATCTTCTTGGGCTTTGCCTTTTGTTTAGCCTTTTTGAGTTTGGGGGCCTTTTTTGCAGACTTTAGCTCCGGTGTCTTGGCCGGTGCCGGCAGCTTAGCTTGCTTGCGTTCTAGCACCAATTTCGCCAAACGTGGTGGCAGGGCTTCAGCCTTTTCGCGCTCTATCTGTGGAAGTGGGAGAAACGGTATGAGCAAGGCGAATAGAAGGCAAACCAGGAATACGCGCTGGAGAATTTTTCTAAACCGGCGCCTATCCTCTTCGAATATCGTCCATGAAAGGTCTGGTGAATGATAGAAAGAATGGGCGAGCACAACTACACCAACCCTACTTCAGCGTTTTCTTTAGTACGGCGAGCGATATTTTTGTATAGTTGGCACGCGCACAAGTAACCATTACCTTCTTGAGGAGTTCGAATGGGATGTTTCTATCTCCCATAATGGTAATTTCCCTCTTTGCCTTCGTACCCTCAGGCGTTGTTACGCGTGATCGTTTCGATTGATAATCCAATTCCGCCTTAAGAGGCTGGATCACTAAGGCCGGTGAAGCCATTACCGCTTGCACGGACGCAATCTTCTTACCGCCAACTAGAATATCTTTGTTGTTAACCATCACTACCAGAGTTTCTTCTGGCTTCTTGTTGGCCACCGACTCCGGCAACTTCAAACTCTTGGTGTTGGGTAAAACCTCAACATCTGATGAATTCACCAAAAGGAAGAATACAAGGATGGTAAAGATGTCCATAAGCGCGACGAGATTAAAGCTAGGCAAGCGCCTTCCGCGCTTGTGCTGGCGCTCCATACGCTTGGCTCTACGTGACATCTTCATTGTTGTCGGGACCTAATGTTTTATTTTCTCGATTTGTCTGGTGGTGCATCACCGATAGAGATATCGGGAAACAGCTCCGCCTGAACCGGCCTACCGTCCTCCATGACCTGTACCACACGCACCGCATCCATTACTTGCACCAAAGAATTATACGACGTCGTCGTTTCCGCTAGGATCATCGCATTGGTCTTGTTTGGATAGTGCGATTTAATCTTCTTCAGAGTCTCGGAGAGCATAGCGAGATCATGCTCTTGCTGTTTATTCTTAATACGTTTGATCAAGCCGGTATTGCGATCACCTACTTCCAGCGCGCCCGTGCGCATAATGATCTCTAGGTCCAGTTCCTTCTTCGGTTTTGACTTGGTCGCAGCCGCGGGCGGCAGGTTAAGTTCTAACACCGTGATGCGCGAAAACACGGCTGTAATCAGAAGAAACGGCACCAAAATCACCATAAGATTCATGAATGCAGTGATGTCGAGCTCTGCCGGGGCTCTGCTTTTTTGGCGGCGACGTCTCATGATGCCTTACCACCCATCTTTCCCTGTTCAGTAAGTATGTTGAGGAACTTCACCGATGCCATTTCCAGGCTATCTACTATCGAAGTCGTCTTTGATTGCAGGATGGTGTAGATCAATAGCAGTGGAATCGCCACCATAAGCCCGAATGCCGTTGTGTTCATGGCCATAGAAATACTTGCCGACAGCAAGTCGGCCTTCTCGGCCGGATCGGCGTTGGATACCGCGGTAAATGCCTTGATGAGACCGATAATCGTACCGAGTAAACCGAGAAGCGTAGCGATATTCGCGAACGTCGCGAGATAGTGTGTACGTTTTTCCAACCGCGGTACGACTTCCATTAAGCCCTCTTCCATCGCCGTCTCGATATCGTCGCGCCTTCTCGCCGACCGCGTACGCGAAAGTCCATAGTTGAGGATTTTTCCGAGGGCCGCTTTCGACTTGGACGTGATTACCATGGCCTGCTTGTAGTTGCCGGTTTTTATAAGTGGCAATAACTCATTCCAGGTCTTGCGATTCACAGCAGTTGAATGGGTAAGGAAAAAGTACCGCTCAATCGCGATACTCACCCCTACGGCCAGGACTATCATAATGGGATACATAAATATCCCACCCTGCTGGAAAAAACGGACCGTGCCGCTTAAAACGTCCATTTGATTACTCCTCTTCCAAATCAAATCATCTTACGTATGTCTAATACTTGCGCTCATAATCAAGCGCTACTCTTCTTCATCTCCGTACAGGTCATCGTAATAATTAACCTGACGAATAAATTCTTCCCGGTCCAGTGGTGCCAGGACTTCATCCAGTAGCGTATTCACCGGTCGTCCCATCAAGTCGCCC
>LXTK01000247.1 GCA_001643475.1 Proteobacteria bacterium SPGG2
CTAATCGGCACCAGCTAGATTGTAGCGACATCACAATTATCGCATCGTAGAGAAAGGCATTGCAGCGCTGATCGGGAAGAATTTCGCTAGCGATCCGATGACACCGGGCTTCGCTACCGGGTCGCACACCTGTACTGCTCGTGCTGGGTAGTCATCGATGGCGCTTGAGAACGTCGGTTCGGGGAACACGCCGCTTGGAACAACTCTCGATCTCGTCCTCTTCCGAAATCGTTCCCGTCTCGGCCGCAACGGCCACTCCGGGAGCGATCACGTGGATCGAAGTAAGTCCACCGAAGGTAACAACAACCGCAGCAAGGACAGACCTCATAATAGATACGATTAGCGAAGATGAAGCGTCCGAGAAAGAAAGGCTGCCACTTCGGCCCGTGTTATTACACGCTCCCCACAGAACCGTCTAAATCCACAACCGTTGGTCACACCCCTATTTCTGGCGGCATTGGCCCAAGGCTCCCAAAAGCGGTTGTTGTCGTCGTCGAAATAGTTTATGTACGATTTCGACCAACCAGCCGCTCGACCCAAAAACGTGATCATCTCACCACGCGTCACCTTCCTATCACCACAGTATTTGCGGGGACTACAACCCGTCGTGATGCCGGCTCGGTAAAGCGCATTGGCGTATCGTTCGTATTGGTGTCCATTGTCGTCATCAAAATAGTTTGTGGACGATAGTGGGAGATTGAAGGCCCTGACGAGAAAGATTGCCATATGGTAACGGCTCACCGAACCATCGGGACAGTAACGGGGTCGCTCGCCGCCCTCACATCCCTTGGTGATGCCAGCCGCGTAAATCGCCTCGATGTCTGCCTCATGAATACTGTCGTCATCATCCGCGAAGGTACCGTTGAACAGAATCTTGTTCAGATCGACCAACACCGCAAAGTGGTTGGCCACTTTGCGTTCTGTCGGGGTTCCGTTCTTCAACCGATTGACGCGCTGGCCGTACACCATCATGGTGGTACTTCCGCCGCCATCAAACATCATTGCGTTCCAAGCACCGCGCCCCTTGAGGAAAGTGGCGATTGTTTCCCACCGCGTACCCCCGGTAGTCCCTTGCTCAACCGTGAGCAGAAACAAAGTCTGCCTGTCTGCGGAAAGTCCAACCGCGGTGCGCGGCGTGTTTTCTACATACACATTGTGCCCTGAGAAAGATTGTACAATGCCATTTTGGACCAACCGGGCATCGTTACCACCTACCACACTGGTCCATGCCGAAGAAAGGGGAGTAACCGAGTCGCGTTCTGGTTCAATTAGACACGTGTTGTCGTTGGTACAAGCGATGAACGCATGATTGGACAAATCGGTGGAACCCGACCACTGTTCCCCAACCCCGCGCGCTAGCCCACGCGGACGCCGTGCTATGAACCAGTCGCCATTGATCGCCACCGCCGCCCCGACCAAGTCCGAAAACGAGGACGTTATGCGGTAGCCCTCGCTGTCCTTGGTCGTTCGAATCGATATCTCTGGTCGTGCTAGATTGACGGTTACCAAATGGTAGTTATGATCCCCTACCAAATGACGAACGTAACTAATGGCTGGTGTCCGAGAAAGTGCGCTCGCAGTACTGCCTATACCGAACAAGAACAGACTCAGAACAAAAACGACGAAGGGATGACCGCGTGTGTGGCTGAAGGGTATTGTACCGTGAGACCGGCTTTGGAAGACTTCTCGCATGAACCCTACCTCTGTTACTAGTTATGCGCGTGTCTTCCTAACTCGCAACGGGACGCTAACGCTACCATTTTTTCGATCTGGTCTTGCGCCGACAATCTGGACACCTGCACCGTCAGTCGGGTATTGCCCTTAACTAAAGGACGCACGGTAAGGCTCAGTAAGATCACAAAGAACTTGTGACGCCATTAGTTCCAGGAAAGGTACACCCAAATCACTGTCCGGTATTCGCCGTCAAAGCTATTCACATTGGCGCTGATGCCATATCCGGGTATCGTGTTACATCGAGTGAAACAATCTAGGGGCAACTTATGGATATCGAAGGTAAGCGGGCAATCGTTCTCGGTGGCACATCGGGGATAGGGCTTGCCGCGGTACAACAACTTGCGAGTGGAGGCGCTGAGGTGATCGCAGGCAGCCGCTCAAAATCTAATATCGAGAGGACAGCGGCCACGGTCAGCGACAATGTAACGTTTCGAGAAATCGATGTCCTGGATCGCGACGGTTTGAGTACCTTGTTCCAAGAGTTTGCCCCCTTTGACATCCTGGTAAACACGGCCACCGGTGGGGCCCGGGCTATGGGGCCTTTCCTTGAAATGGATTTGGATGGTTTTCAAGGTTCGTTTCGCAAACTTTGGGGTTATACCAACTCCGTACGCCTCGGTACCAAACATATGACCACAAGCGGTGCAATCGTCCTCGTCAGCGGCTATCCGGCTCGCAAATGTGGTCCCGGTTACTCTGCCATCTCGACGGTGGGCAATGCGGTAGAAGGCTTCGTTCGCGCCATTGCGCCCGAGATTGCACCACGACGGATCAACGCTGTCTCGCCGGGTCTCACCGACACGCCGATGTTCACCATGCAGGGAGCAAAGCGGGAAACGTTCTTCCACGACGCCACGAAAAACACCTTGATCCCGCGCGCCGGCAAGGCAGAAGAGGTCGCCGATGCGATTCTATTTCTGATCAAAAATGAATATATGACGGGCTCTACCGTCGATGTGGAAGGTGGGGCTCTGTTGCCGTAGATTTAGCGATTGTTATTCGCCGCGAAATCCCACCAGTAAGTCGTAAGCCCCATATAGACAGAATACGAGCACGAGTCCGGCTAACACAATCTTGATGGCGATCTTTGCTATCACTTCCTGACGAGTAGGTGGAGCCAAATCACTGTCCGGTGCGGGGGGATGCGGCAGTTTTGCGATATCTCGTAGGGCCTGCTGCTCCTGCTCTTGCTTATAGTTTTCTCTGTTTTTCGCCATATCGATTATCGCCAGAAAGCAATTTAGTGTGAATTCCACTCGCCCACAACCCCGATCTCTAGGTTCGAACCCAACCGATGGCAGGCGGTCTTTTCCTTTTCCCTAGGCGCTGTTAGATTGATACTCTAGAAACGCACATAATCAACGGCAAAACTGGGGGTCTCAGGATCGTACGCTAAGGGCGAATGCTATGAAACTGTCCGCTTCTCAGCTTCGCGACTTTGACGAAAACGGCTATTTATTCCTACCCGACTGTTTCTCGTCCGAAGAGATGGCGGTATTGCGTCGTGCTGCCAGTGAAGTCTTCGCCCTAGACAGACAGGAAGTGTGGCGCGAGTCAACGGGCACCCCACGCACCGCTTTCGCCGCTCATACCTACAACGAAGCGTTTCGCCGACTCGGGGCTCATCCCCGCCTGATCAATCCTGTCATGCAGATCCTCGACGGGCCCGTATATATGCACCAGTATAAGGTAAATGCCAAGGCCGCCTTTGATGGGGAAGTGTGGCAGTGGCATCAAGACTACGGGACCTGGCAGCGCGACGACGATATGCCCGAGCCGCGGGCAATGAACATTGCCGTATTCGTCGATGAGGTAACCGCCGCCAATGGGCCGTTGATGTTCATTCCCAAGAGTCACCAAAAGGGCGTACAGAAAGCAGGGCACGATCTTGAGACCACCAGCTATCCGCTATGGACCCTTGACCGTGCCACCGTGACACAACTCGCGGATGAGGGCGGCATCGTCGTGCCGACTGGCGCCCCCGGTAGTGTGGTGATGTTCCACGGCAACCTCGTTCACGCTAGTCCGCCCAACATTAGCCCCTGGAATCGGACTATTGTTTATCTCAGCATCTGCCATGTCGACAATCATATTCGGCGTTTCAAACGCGCCGAATGGATCGCCCACCGCGATTTCACCGCCATCGAACCCCTTGATGACGACTGCCTTAAGGAGTTCGCCAGAGACGCTTTAGAAGTTGAGTGAGATGCCGCGGCGGATCGCCTGGCAGCTCGCAATCTTTTCTGCCTGGTCAACCGTCAGCCGCGCTTGCATGCGCAGGCCGATCGAGTTTTTTATCGCGTCATCGTATTCATCAAGACCGGCCGACAACTGCGTCGATGCCTGCTGCCACCATGCAACCTCTGCCGCGTGGAGTTTAAGCTGCTTCGTCGAATAGCGCCTCGATCCGACGGCTTGAAACATTGAGAATCGCCATATCTCGCACTTGCGGTAGAGCAGCAAGACTAGCGTAACAACTTAAGCCGTCGAGCGTCTCGTACTTGGGATTTATCAGATAGATATCGCCATCGAAACGACCACCTAATAAGGTCTTGCGGGTCCAGTAACCGACCGTGCCTTCCTGACCCGAAGCAGCGACGAAAGCCGGTGCGAAGCACATGAAGGTGTTCGCAATAGTGTCAGCCCGGCGCACCATTAATTCCGATGTCACAATGAGGAAGGGATCGTTCTTGCGATCATATTATTATGTTCGCGTATTATTTAGTATATGGAGGCCTAGAAGAATAGGTGGAGGGAAATCGGATGATCATACGAACCCTGAGCGGCACGATCGGAACCGAGCTCGATGTGCATGGATCTGCGTGGAACAGCCGACGCCTGCTAGTCGCTGCCGATAAAATGCCGTATTCGATGACTGATACGATCGTCAAAGCAGGCTCGGAGCAAAAGCTTTGGTATAAGCACCATCTGGAAGCGTGCTACTGCATCGAAGGGACCGGGTCTATCAGCGACACGGCAAACGGGGTGACTCATCCCATCGTGCCGGGGACGCTATATGCGCTAGACCGGCATGATCAACACGTATTGAAGGCCGAAACCGACATCCGCATGATCTGTGTCTTCTCCCCGCCCTTAACCGGCCAGGAGCGGCACGATGCCGACGGCTCCTATGAATTACCGGACTTGACCGGTCAAGAGACATGACCTCCAGGGACGGAGGAAATGCAAAGGATTGTCGGGAACAATCCTAGCCACGACGCCGATGGTTCCTATAACTTGCCGGAGTAACTAATGGTGCTCGCGATTCAGACTGCTTTGCTTCTGGCATTTTGTCGTACGTTGTTGCATGGTATCTCACTTACAAGATAGCAATAGAGCGTATGTTATGAAACATGGGACAAGCGTATCCAGGATAGCTGCGTATCCGTGTGAACGTCCGTTTTTGACGGCAGCTGTTCGGGATCATCAAGGCTGCAAGTGGTTACGTCGATTACCTCGGGATCTGTATCTAGCTCGCAAGTAACCGGGGT
The DNA here is from genome assembly GCA_001643475.1 of Proteobacteria bacterium SPGG2. Lineage (GTDB taxonomy): Bacteria > Pseudomonadota > Gammaproteobacteria > Acidiferrobacterales > SPGG2 > SPGG2. The sequence continues at coordinate 5,226 of LXTK01000247.1, forward strand.
TCCACAGTCCGCACAGAAACCGCGTATCCCATGCTCCGACGATCTGAGTTCTTTAAAAGTCCCTGAAACGACTTTGAACTCAGACTTCGGCACAACAAACCAAGCGACAAACGGTGCCCCGCTCGCACGCCGGCACATCGAGCAATGACAATTGCAGGTTTCGTATCCAGTCCCTGAGACCTCGTATCGTATAGCGCCACAGAAACAACCGCCCTCTAACATTTGGCTTTCCCCCTCATTCGTCGCTTTCTCCTCCACGCACTCGTTCAAGCGGCTCGCTTAAGAAAGGTCAAAGCCTTGGTCTCGAATATAATGGCCAAAGTCTGTGCGCGCGGGCACATTATATTGGCGTGTGCGATTTTCCGACCAACCATAATCAGTACTGACCCCAAATCGCTCAACCATGCGTTGTTTCTCCGGTATCGTTTGGTCGATAATCTCGCGACGCCGGTCGTATTCAGCCACGTGTTCAAATAATTCGCCGTCATCGTAGGTGTCGGCGTGCAGTATGGCACTTAATGGTAAGCGCAAGCTGATCTGAGTTTCTTCAGCCGGCCAACCAACACACAACCCCGCCACTGGAAACACCCATTTAGGTAATCCCAACTCGGTAGAAAGTCCATCGATATCGTCTCGTACTTGACTTACGGGACAACACCCCAACCCCATCGCCTCCGCCGCGATTAGAAAGGTTTGCATGGCGATCCCCGCATCGACCGCCGCATTCATGAAGGCATCTAAGTGATCGTTGGCAAATGCATGCTTGCGCCACACCGACAACCGTCGAATGCGCCGGCTATCACCACACCAAACCATGAATACCGGTGCCCGCGCAATCCAACCGATTTGTGGACATAAAGCGGCGATGCGTTGCTGCTTTTCCTGGTCCTTCACATGAATGACACAGGCCTGCTGCAAGTCAGATTTCGACGGGGCGGAGAACGCAACGGAGAAGAGCGTCGCAAGCAGATCTTCAGATACAGGATCAGATTTGTAATGCCGGCAACTACTGCGGGCCAAAATGTTACCAAGCGTTTCATTTGGGCCGACCGTCGTACCGATGTCAGTCGGTAAGCCGAAGCGTTGTTGGATAAGCTCATTAATCGTCATGACAGCTTCTTTTCCTACAGATTTTGCAGTTTAATGTCTGAACTCCTTAAGTCACCATCTCAGGAAAGTCTCATGGATACCAACCATGCCACAAGGTTAAGCCGGCGCATATTTCTGCGCACTGTCGCCGCTAGCCTAGCACTACCGTTAATGCTAGGTATCGCCAACGCCGGGGAACACAGTCTGAAGATCGGGATAATCGGGGCCGGTCGGATTGGTGGCACGTTGGGCGAACTGTGGGTAAAGGCCGGCCATGAAGTGTTGTTGTCGTCGCGCCATCCCGAGCGACTCAAGGGCTTGGCCGATCGCCTCGGACCGAGGGCGCGGGCCGGGATGCCACGGGAGGCGGCGGCCTTCGGCGAGATCATATTAATCTCAGTGCCGTACGGCGCGCTCCCCCAAGTGGGCCGCGATTACGCGGCCGAACTAAAGGGGAAGGTGGTATTAGAGACCGGTAATCCTTTCCCCTCACGCGACGGCGATATGGCCATCCCCGCACGTGCCAAGGGTGCGGGTGTCGCTTCGGCCGAGTTTCTTCCCGGCGTACGCCTGGTGCGCGCGTTCAACTCCATCCCCTATTACGACCTGCGCAGCGAAGCGCACCGTGATGGCGAGCGCGTGGCAGTACCGCTCGCTAGCGATGACAAGGCAGCCCTCAAAGTTGCCGCTAGTTTGGTGGAAGACGCCGGTTTCGAGCCGGTGGTGGTCGGCCCGCTTGCCCGTGCTAAAGAGTTTGATGTCGGCACCGCCGTGTTCGCGCAAGCACTCACGGCGCGCGAATTGCGCCGGAGCCTTGGGATCGATGGCTGAGGCAGGGAGTCAGATCCTACCGTTAGTCGATAAAGAGTCAGCCGTCTCCAGAATCATAATCGTTACGACTTAACTCTCAAAATAATATACGGGGCTAATGTCATGGTTACCAGTAATAACAACTATAACCTTCCAGCAAGGATGTTGTTATTTGAGGATCACCGCTGCACGTCCATGATCGACTGAAAGCTTCAATTCAGGGGCGGGTGATAGGTCATTGCTTTCTTTACCGACGGTCGCTCGGCGACGGCGGCGGAGACGCGAGTTACGTTCTTGAATCGCTCGAGAAATGCTTGCGGTGGGTCATACCAAATCGTCATCATCTGCATATAGATATCACACGCACTAAACCGCTCGCCAAGCAGCCAAGGGCCGTCGGCTAGCGCATCATCAAGGATTTGCCAGCGAGGAATCAGATCCTGTGCTGCCCGTTGTTTGATCTTCTGGGTATCGGTCGGATCGGCCGTAAAGTCGTGTGGACGATAATAATGCGAGAAGGTCGGATAGACCGTCGTCGCCATATAAAGCATCCACTGATAATAATGGGCCCGATCACGCTCAGAAACGCCCGGGGCCAGCCCCGCTTCGGGGTAATGATCGGCGAGATACATGACGATGCCGGCGGACTCAAAAATAGGACTTCCATCTTCTAGCAGCAACGCCGGCAATAAACCGTTCGGGTTGATTCTCAGATAAGCCTCAGACTTTTGCTCACGCGATTCAAGGTCTATTCGCCGCATGTCGTAGTCGACAGAGACCTCTTCTAGTACCGCCTGGGGAGCCAGTGATGACACCCGTGGGTGCCAAAAGAGCGTGTAAGTGGCCATGTCGAGGATATCTCGTTTGTGGGAAATAAGGGTTGAGCTGCTAATCGTAAGTCGTGGGACATTGGCACGTCTACTTCGAGAGCGCCCTGCGGTACCGCTCAACCTTGGCGGAGGGGAATTGAGACGTAAAACTCGTCAGAAGTACTTAGGACCACGCGGCTACCATCCGGGCGGCAACTTTTCCTTGATTGTTATTTTCTTGCCGTCCGTTTTGATGTATCCACCGTCGGCAAGATCTTTCATGATCCGGCTCACCATCTCGCGCGACGCGCCGACCATGTTCGCCAGGTCCTGATGGGTCAATTTATCGCTGATCACCTGGCGACCATCTTCTTCCTTGGCGAGCTGCAGTAGGGTTCTGGCAATCCGCCCGTAGACATCCAGCAATGCGAGACTCTTTACATTGCCGGTGGTCGCCCGTAGACGTTGTGCGAGCCCCCTAATCAAACCGATGCCGATCTCTGGGTGCTCCCTTAAGCATTTCTGAAGTTGGTGCTTCGAAATGATCAAGAATGTCGAGTTTTCCATGGTCTTGACGGACGCGGACCGCGGCGCTTCATCCAGTAGCGCCAGCTCGCCAAAGTAGTCGCCTGGGTGCTGAATGTCGATGATCACCTCTTTTTGATCCTCATCAGTAAGGACTATTTTGACTCTGCCCGACATGATTACGTACATCGAATCCGTATGGTCGCCTTCATTGATGATCACGCTGTTCTTGGGATAGGTCTTGGTCACGGCGTGGCTCGACAGGGCGTCGAGCTCCTTTTGCTCCAACATCGAGAAAAGAGGAATGTTTTGCAGCATAGTGCTACCCCCGATAGACTAGTACGGCGCTTTCAACCCCAGTAAAACGCCGACAAACTAGCAGTCAATCTTAGTAAGTTAACAAAAGGGCGAGCAAGGGGCGAGTGTAAATTCCCGATAAATGCCTCAGGTGGGCACAAAATCGAGTCCTTCGTGCGCCAACATGCAGATAGAGCCTGACCACGTCGACTCGGGAGCAGCGAGTGGGGCGCACGCTTTGACCCGTTAAATCAAACCCTAGCCCAGCAGATGTCACCCGAAGATTGTGAAAAATGTCACAATCTACAAGATACCCTCGCGCAGGGCTCTGGCAGTTCAATACGCAAAAACTAACTGGTTAATAAGGGTCCCGGTCAACAACACTACCAGGTACATAGTCATCAATATGTGAACGCGATTACTCATTGTGAACCTCCTGACGGTTTTGATGGTGCCTTGACATCACACTTATATAATTTAGGACAAATTTCATCGGTAGTCCTGTAACATTTTTCGCTGTGAAAGAGTGAAAAATGTCACCGGTCTCAGGAGGTGGTGCCGGTACCAGGAAGCAGAGCAATCAGATTGTTCTCGGCCTCGGCTTGCAGCAGCAACGATTCTGCTCGCTGCAAGAAAGACTCTCCAGTGGAATGATGGGATATACGCATCTCCCAGGAAACTATCGCCTATAGTCGCCGAAGCAGGTGTCGTTGAAATTCCATAAATCCCAGTTTTTCATACAGGGGATAAGCGGGATTGTCGCGCAAAATATTTAACTCCGCCTCTGCACACTCAACCTCACGGCCCCAAGCTAACAACGCCTTTAAAAGTGACTCAGCAATTCCACGGCTTCGAAATTCGGGCAGAACGTAGACTGCGCTGATGTGAAGGGTTCTTTTCTGCTCGAACGCGCCACCTAGCAGACGGGCCTCGCCGCCCGCAAACCCCACTAGCTTCGCCTCGCTCGACTCTGCAACTAAGCACCGATAGTCTGCGTCCTCGATTTGTCCTTTAAACATATCCGCAAGCTCGTCCCAGCTGGATTGTTCGGTCGAAACCGCGTGACCACCATAACTGGCCATATCCGTGACCATGGCGCGTGCCATCGCTGAAAGCTGTTGAGCTTCCTCTGGACACGCCAGTCTAATATCTATTCCTTCTGGCACCTTCGTCACATCTTTTTCAACATCTCTCGGAATTTCTTGGGAATGCCACCCCCGCGCATTCTTCGGCCTCACGCACCATTTTCCATTTTATCCCGCGGCTGCCGAACGCAAATCTGGGGTTTCATGATCCTGGGTATGGTACTGCTAGCGGGATTCGATACTGGCAACGTGCCAGCGCTTCGCGCCTATTGCCCGCCTCTCGCTGATGGGCTCTCTGTATGAGGGTGTGAGGCGTAGAACTGTTTTAACTCACGGATGTGGGGACTAAAGCAATACTATCCGTCCCCCTTTAAGCTCTGAACGACACGAGATGGATATTGAAGGTGTATAGGTCTTCGGCGCTAGCACCGGGCCGCCTTGTGGGCTCGATGATCAGTTGCTTCTGTTCGGGTTTTGACACCATATTCACAAGCCTATCCGAACCGAGATGGGGATCGCCCGCAAAGTACATCTGCGTGGTCAACATCTCCGCTCTTAGCCCTGCAGACACCTTGAAATGAACGTGAGCGGGTCGGGTCCAACTCGAGCTAACGGGATAGGGTCCAGGCTTGATCGTCTTGAAGGAATACATGCCGTTCTCGTCCGTGATGAACTCACCGAAATACCGAAAGTTCGGATCCAACCAGGCGGGGTTGGGGTCGGCCATGTGCCCGTACCGCCCGCTGCGACATGCTTGCCAGATCTCCACCATCACACCTTTGAGCGGCTTGCAATCCAGATCGGTCGCCTGGCCGGCAACATAAATGACTTCGCCCTCTGCCTTTTTGCTTGGGTCGTTAACCCACGTCAGGTCGTTATGGTGCGGCACCGGCTTATTGCGGTCCCAGGTGTTCATGTAGAACGGCCCTTCGCCCTGCCCCGGGGATTTGTCGCACTGCCGTCCGAATGCGATTGTTGGTACGGCCAACCCGACCCCGGCCGCCATGGTGAAACGAAGCAGATCGCGTCTGGAGATGCGCTGAAGCGGATTCATGAGAGCCTCCTTGGACTCGAGAGAACCGAAAGTGCAAGCGATTCTGACAATGTCGTCAACTCGAGCTGGTCTTTGCGCAATTGGTGTGGCGAGCACAGATTCTACGCCCGAATCCGTCGGCGAGTCTAATGGTCGGTGTGGGGGCTCGAAAAGGGTTGCGTTCTTATCCCGCGGCTGGCGAACGCAAATCTGGGGCTTGGCCGGTCAACTCGTGCCGGATTTCGTGCAGCTTGGCCTTGAGCCGGCCAGCGTTCTCGCTGCCCATACGGATCAGAATCTTTTGGCCGGCCGAGCGCGCCTCAAGGTCGGGATCCGCGAACTGATACATCACTTTGGGCCGGACCAGCTTGACCGGCCCTTTGATATCCGGCGCAGCCAGCAGATTGTCGATCGCCTCAACCAAACGGTCGTTGAAATATCCTGAGGGGTATCCGAGGTCTTCATAAGCCTGCTGAAACAATGGATAGAAATGGACATACCCGGTTACTAGCTTCTTGGTCTCAACCGCCTCCGCAAGCCGGACGTATGACGTGTAGCGGCGGTAGTTGTCTGGATTTAGAAACAAGCTTTCCTCTTCACCGATCGCTAGAAATCGTGGCCCGGTCGGTTTGACCGGCATATATTTCAGGGGTACTTGCCGGCGAGGTAAATTGTCGATCGTAACGACAAGACGGCGAACAATGTCCTCGAGTTGGAAGAACTCTTGTACCCAGTCTTGGCTAAGCAGGCCCGCTAGCGCATCCCGCGTTGCCTCATCACTCTCATCTAGCGGAGGCAAGGCGCTTGCTTCTCCGGCCGGTTGCGCTGGTTGAATCGGATGGCGTATTACCGGTTGGATCTCGGCTTGCGACGGTGGGGCTTCGACGAAGGGCGGAGGTTGCTGCTGTGCGTTCGGTCGCCAGTAATAATAGTAGAAGGCAGTCACGATGCCGCCTACTAGAACAACTAGAACCAACCACCGAGTCGCATCGTTCATAGGCACGAATGACTATAGAAGCTCACTGATATAGATCGAGTCTGATCCCAGATTCGTGAGAAGTAAACACTGCTTCTCGACCGCTGTTCCCGGCAACAAAAAGTAGTGGGGAGTGACCCGCCTTGATCCCCCAAGCCATGCGACCTACATGGTCGGGTCCGCTTTTGAAGCAAAACGATACGCGAGAGCCAATCTCGACCGACGGTCAGCGCAACAGCACCGTTGAGACAAGGGAAGCATATCAATGGGTTCCCTTGCCTGCACAAACCCTTATCCTAGCGATCGCATATCACAATGATAACGATTGACGCAGCTATGGGACTGCGCCAGACAAGGGAGGGTCAGCGCGAGTGCGCTCTAGATAATAGAGCGATATTCCGTATTGGTGTTCGCCTTCTAATTCTCGGGTGGCTTGCGGTCACATCCGCCAACGTCGCGGCAACGGGCCCGAATTCCAGTGCCAACCCAGTCTTCGCCACCGACATTTCTTTTTGGTCAGGTAATATCAGCGCTAACAAGGTTGCTTGCTGGCGCGACCGCGACGTTAAGCATGTGGTCGCCGGCACGCAAGTTCGCGACATCACGCGACAGCAATTGCAGATGGCCATCGATGGCGGAATGACTGTCGATGCCTATGTTTTGCTTTACTGGGACTTTGACATTACCCAGCAAGTGCAGACTGCCCTCTCCATCATCAAGGGTTTCCCAGTGCGGCGCCTTTGGATAGACGCGGAGCAAGCGCGGGGCAACTGGTCGTCATCTCAGCTAGTTCAGAAAATACAGGAAGGCGTGAATGCCTGCGGAAACATGCCCTGCGGCATCTACACGCGCAAGGTGTGGTGGCGCGACAATGTGGGTAACACATCGGCCTTTTCCCATCTGCCTATTTGGTATGCGTATTATGATGGACAGCACGGATTCAACGACTGGTACAGTCCATCCGCTTGGTACGAGGGTCCGTTCGGTGGATGGTCGGATCCCACCGGTAAGCAGTATGACTCCGACTGGACCGCACCCGACTTATGCGGCGTCAACGTGGATTACAACATCATGTACGTCCTCGACGACGACCCACCCAGCCCGCCATCGGTGCCGCCGGCGCCCACGGGGCTAACCCCAGATGGCGCGACAATCGCATCAGGTGCGGTAACCCTTAGCGCCGATGCGATTGCGAACGCGACAGGCTATGAATTCAAGATCGAGTATTGGGATGGAGCGTGGCAACGCTACTTTACTTACTCGCCGAACGGCAGTGCGCAGACCTTTTGGCCGGTGTTCGATGATATCCAATACCGCTGGCAGGTACGTGCACAGAACCAAGCGGGATGGGGTGAGTGGTCTGCGTGGGCCACGTTTAACTTCGGGAACGTCGGGGGGCCGCCGCCTGCACCAACCCAATTAAGTCCCGATAACGGCACCACGATTCCATCAGGCTCGGTAACCCTCAGCGCCGATGCTATCGCAGATGCAACGCGTTACGAGTTCGAAATTTCATACTGGGACGGCGTGGCCTGGCAGTACTATTACACGTACACATCGACTAACAACGCCCAGACTTTCTGGCCGGCGTACCACACCGAATATCAGTGGCGTATACGGGCCGAAAACCAGTTCGGCTGGGGCGCATGGTCAACCTCGGCGACCTTTGGTTTCGGAAACCTTCCGCCGCCCGCACCTACGGGGCTAACCCCAGATGGCGCGACAATCGCATCAGGTTCGGTAACCCTCAGCGCCAACGCGATGGCGAATACCACGGGCTATGAGTTCGAAATAGGGTATTGGGATGGCGGGGCCTGGCGCTATTACTATACCTACGCACCTGCGAACAACACGCAGACCTTCTGGCCAGCGTATGCTAACCGCCAGTACCGCTGGCGCGCCCGGGCGGAGAACGTGAATGGTTGGGGCGAGTGGTCGACCTGGGCGACCTTCAACTTCGGAAACGTGCCCGTTGAGCAAGGCAGTTCCATACCCTGGATCGATGTCCGAACTCCTTTGTTGGCAAACACGGAAACACTGCCCGCCTGGTGTACGCCGAATCACTGGACACCATGGAACGGCAACTGGGCCTCCGACCTCTGGAAGGACAACGGTAGCGCAGGGATAGGCGCCCATCCGAATCCCACCTGCGGCGAAGACGTTTATCTCAGGGTATCCCCAAGTACGTTGCCAAGCGCTGCCTTCGCAGATTCGCTACGAGCTAAGGTAATCAATCTTTCTAGTTATCCGTTTGCGTGTGCCAGTCGTAAATACTCCGACGGCGGCTACCAACAGGCATTCGAGATCTATGCTACGTACGATGGCGTAGAGGTCGCTATCGGCTGGGTGCTGTTCGCCCACATCGACAGCATGACCTACAACTTCGGCGATTGGATCGACGACCCCACCGAGGTGAAGATCGGAACCGTGTTTCAAGGTAATACCTTCGGTGGGTGCTGGGGCAGCTGTCACGTTCATATAGAGTTCAAGAACTACAGTGGGCAGTCCTGTTACGAGAACATTTGTCAGAATCCCTACGATGGGCTTTCCTCCGGCTCAGTAATAGGAAAACTGGGCGGTGATTTAGTTTCCACCCAGAGATGCCCATAGGACTCACACCAAACGGTGCGCTAGTCACCCATTGTTGGTTAACGCAGCGTTCAAGTCATCGAGATCGCTGGCATCAAGTTTTGGGCTGAAGTGTTTGAGGCGTTCGATTAAATCGGTTGTTCCAAAGTACTCGCTGGCGCAAGTCGCGTGAATAAACCCCGACGGTTCGAATCTATACTCCTCAAAATACGTCAGCGAGATCCGCCAAACATCACGTTCGATAAGCTCCTTACAACTTCGGCAGCGTGCCCGAGCGCTGGGCGCGCGCTCGGCGCCGTTGACGCGCGGCACACGGCGATGCGTCATCCCTGATTCGGCGACCGCCCTTAGGCGATCGGCGTTCGCCACATCTTCTGTTGAAGTTTCCAGAAAAGGTTCCGGCCGTTTGTAAGCCCCACACATGAGGTGAAACCAAATTGTCATTTCACCGTCGCCATCACCAAAAATATTTGGTCGGCGTTCGCCAAATCGTAGTTCGCCCTTGGCGATTTTCTGGTCGCAGCCGCGACACTTGGCGCGACCACTTGATGCAGGTTCGATGACGTGGGGGACATACCGGCTTTTGGTGGCCTCGTCGAAATAAGACAGATCCTTGCCGGTGGCCTCGGAGTGGCGTTTCAGGTCGAAGTCCGTGCGATTGGCCACGCCCTCGAGTTCCTTCCATCCGAAGGGAAACTGGTACTCCACGTCGGCGCAGGCCACGGAGTAGTGGGCCAGTTCATCGGCATCGTGGTCCCGCAATCGCAGGTTCTTCTCCGCGACCCCGAGATTGAGG
>LXTK01000127.1 GCA_001643475.1 Proteobacteria bacterium SPGG2
TTACAACGACATATATAAATACTCTAAAGAAGTTCAAAACAGTATAACCCTAACAATTGGAGGGGAATCATGTCTAAGTTTCGGTACTAGCTATTTAGCTAGATTTTCGACCACTGTTGCCTCCGGTATTTGCAACAATGCCTTGGGCGCTATCTTTATCTTGGTTGAACGATTGCCACCCCCTAGAATGATATAGTTCGCCGACATTACCCGCTCATCTATCCATACCGGCAAGTCCACAGGCAGCGCCAACGGGGTAACACCACCGAGTTCCATACCCGTGACTTCTCTGGTTTCGTCGGCGGTGGCAAACGATACTCGGCGCGCTGCAAGCCTCTTACGTACCACCTTATTGACATCAAGACGGGTAGTCGCCAGCACGACGCAGGCGACGAAGCGTTGTTCCCCGGTTTTTGCTTTGACGATAATGGTGTTTGCCGACACTTCGAGCGCGTACCCATAATGCTGGCAGAATAGCGCCGTGTCGGCGTGCTCGGGGTCGCAAGGTATGATTTCGTGGTCGAATCCGGAGTCGTCCAGAAACCGACTGACCAAACTTTCAGTGTGTGTGGTCATGTTGAATATCCTAACGACGATGTACGCGATCTAGGTCTTGTTTCACTTTGTGCGCAGTATCATCATTAGTTTACACCGAAACAGGAGGATACACTGTGCACCACTTTGCCGTTATTGTCTCGATAAGACTTAAGCCTGGAACAGCCGAAGACTTCTATCCCCATATCATCGAAAATTCTGCTGCTTCCAGGCGAAATGAGCCGGATTGTCATCGCTTTGATGTAGTCGTGACTGAAGACGACAATCACCAACTTTACTTCTATGAGGAGTATACGGACGCAGCTGCATTCGAAGCCCACCGTAATACGCCGCACTATGAGACGTTCCGACAGGCCACCGATGACATGGTATTAGAGCGCGTTGTTCACCGGTGTAATCACATAGGTTAGTCGTCGACGTAGAGGGATCGTAACCGACTGACGGCTGAGTGTGGACTCGTCAAGACGGGTCTGTCAGTAACACGAGAAATCGCCGTATACGCCCTCGCCATTGAGAACTGTGCGAGCACGAGCACATCGTAACCGCTGAGTTCCTTGGCTGCTTGTAAGGTCAACGCATCGTGCTCTTGCACTTGACCGGACTGCAAGGCCTTTAGGGCGCCAGGCACGTAAGTCAATTGGATGCGCGGCGAAAGATTTCTGCGTGCCGCTGCTAGCTCCAATTGTGTGCGCAACGAACTAATGGTGGGAAGAAAAGTGGCAAGCCCGGCGATACGTTTTCCAGATGAAAGCGCATCATCAATCATTGCCTCATCTGGTTTGAGTACCGGAATATCCAGATCTCGCTTCGCAACGTCGATCGCTGTCCCGAAACCCGAACAACTAAACAAAATCCCTTGCGCACCGCAGCCGGCTGCATAGTTAGCCAGGCTCGCAATACGACTGAAGATATTCTCATTTGGATCACTGCTTGCCGCCAGGTCAGTACCCAAGGAATCATCAGTAAGATTGGTTGTTGTGGCTTCCGGCCACAGCCGTTGGAAGGCTTCCGCTATTGGTTGATGCGACAGGATGGTGGCGTGGATTACGGCAATGCGCGTCATTGGGAAATTACCAAAGTGTGGGCTGAAGACGGCCTATTCCTGAACCTCTTGTTGTCTCGCTATCTTCGACCGATTACCATTGTGCGTGTTCGTCGCTACGATATCCAAGGTACGACATGTTCAGTAAAGTCCGAAAGTCTGAGACACAATGGCGCCACCAGCTAACGCCCGAGCAATTCCGCGTGCCCCGGGAACGTGGCACCGAGAAACAATTCTCGGGTGAGTATAACAACTGTGAGATACCAGGTACGTACCGTTATATCTGCTATGGCAAGCACTGTTCAGCTCCGACACCAAGTTTGACTCTGGCACGGACTGGCCCAGTTTCTGGGAAGCCATATCCAGCGACGCAGTGGTAACCAGATCGAATGATAGATTCGACAGCGACCTGACGGAAGTGTTGTGCAAACGCTGCAATGCACATCTCGGTCATGTGTTTGCCGATGGTCCAAAACCTAGCGGACAACGGTATTATATTAATTCAGTGGCGCTGAAACTCACGCGAAGATAAAACATGACCAAATTCTCGTCACAATATTTTGACGAGCAGCAGTATGCTCAGTCCGGCATAGCCAATTACGAGCTGGTATATGGGCGAAACTTTATCAGCCCAGGTGGTAAAGAAACCTCGGCTCAGTTTCTCAGGTTGCTTGGGCTTCGATCCGGTATAAAGGTCTTGGACATTGGCTGTGGTATAGGCGGTTGTGTATTTCAAATCGCCGCGGACTATGGAGCGTACGTAGATGGTATTGATATCTCTCACAACATGATCGAGATTGGTAGCCAACGGTGCAAGGAACAGGGTCTTGAGGACAAAGTAAAGCTTTATCAGGGAGATTGTTTGGAAAGAGAATATGGCACAACTTACGATGTCGTCCATAGTCGCGACGTCTTCCTCCACATTCACGAAAAGCCCAGATTATTCTCGATAATCAGAAATGTCCTTGCGCCGGGTGGCCTGTTGGCATTCACCGACTATTGCCGTGGCGAGGGCCCGCTAAGCACTAAGTTTGATACCTACGTCCGCCAACGTGAGTATTGCTTGCACACCGTCGATGAATATCGAGATTTGATAGAGCGAGCGGGATTTGTAGACGTTAAGGCGGAAGACAAAACCGGTTACTTTCTCGAAATTAACAGACGAGAACTCAATCGCTTGGCCGCTCGAAACCTTAACACCGAGGAAGCCGATGATCTGATGCGCGGGTGGCGTGCCAAGATTCTGCGCATACAAGATGGGGAGCAGCGCTGGGGGTGGTTCTTAGCGCGAAACCCTGGGTAACGGTGCTGCGCTGATACTATCCACCATACTTTCATCTGCCGCAGTCATTGACGTCGCCAGCGGTAACGAGCTATTCGGTCTAGACCTGTGGGCTCTCATTCTCGTTTTACTTATGCTGGCAATAGGGGGCGTGGTCAAAGGCACAATCGGGGTTGGCCTGCCAGTTGTAGTGATCGCGGTATTATCGAATTTTTTACCGGTACCGCTAGTGTTGGCCCTGGTGACAGTGCCGATTTTGCTGACCAATCTTTGGCAGGTCATGGAAGCCGGAAAACCGATGGTACCACTCAGGCGCTTCTGGCCGATGATTGTTTGCCTGATCGTGTTCATTTGGATAGGCGCGCGGTTTGTGACCGACTTAGATCCGCGTGTGCTTTATGCGCTAATCGGCACCGCCGTCACGTTGTTCGCTGTGACAAGCTATTTCAAACTACATGGAACTGTGCCGCCATCGGCAGAAAGATGGGCCGGACCGGTGGCGGGTATGCTTGGCGGTTTGCTCGGTGGCATTTCTACTATCTGGGGGCCGCCGATGATGATGTATTTTGTCATGTTGCGGCTACCAAAGGAGGTTTACATCCAGGCAGTTGGCGTTGTGTGGTTTATGGCGTCGATTCCGCTTGTGGTCGCCTATATCAGATACGGGATACTGACAACTCACACCGCATTGTTATCAGCGATCGCTTGTATCCCCGGTGCGGTTGGATTTTTTGTGGGGCAACGGCTGCGTAAACGCATCAATCAGGAACTATTTCGTACACTCTTACTATGGTTCCTGTTGCTAGTCGGCCTCAATTTGATCCGACGGGCGATCTTCTAGGGCTATAGCACCGCAGATACAACTTCATTGCGTTGCTGGTTGCATGTGCAGATTCGTAGCCTGTATCTTTGACTGTAGCCTTTGAGCTAAACCGTCATTCCTAACCTATAGAGGAAAAACATTATGTCATCAGAAACATTCGAAACCGGTCGCAAGATCCGTACTGAAGTACTCGGGGAGGAACGAGTTAGCAAGGTCCTAGATCAGGCCGATGACTTCAATCGCGACTTCCAACATTTCGTAACTGAGTACTGTTGGGGCGCTGGCTGGGGTCGTAGTGCTCTCGATCGAAAACAACGCAGTCTTCTAAATCTGGGTATGTTGGCAGCGTTGAATCGTGGTCCCGAATTCGAGCTGCACTTCCGTGGCGCCTTAAAGAATGGGCTTACACTAGACGAGCTACAGGATGCGCTTATCCAGATTGCTATTTACTGCGGGATACCGGCCGGGGTCGAGGCTTTTAAGATCGCAAACAAAGTCCGAAAGGAATTGTAGGGCTTTGACCCGTTGCTGGGCCCGTTGCGAAGTACTACTCCGCCGGTATCGGATCGACGGCTTTGCGAGCACTCAGTCGGTCGTAGTACGCAACCTCGCGTCGAAAAACATCACGGTCGATGGGTGCTAACGAATCACCCACTAAGTTCGCCACCGGATTACCCATCAAATTGTCGGCATTGGCTTTCTTCCAGGGGACAATATATAGGACCTTCGGCAACTCGCGATTGCCCACCACAGTTGTCCCCCGCAGTTCTATCTGATCCTGTGCCTGCGAGGTTGGCACAAAGATACACACAAGTATCAATAAAGCAAAATTAAAGTATTTTCTCATGATCAGTTCGCGGGTATAAGTCTCTATTCGATAACATCACTCAACAACTCACTCTTTTCAACTTTGGCGTATCGGACCGGACGAAGTCGGCTCAACTGTTGGAAACTCTTTTTTATCCATTTGTCATAAATATCGTCGGTCACGCGCTGGATGTTGGCCTCATGAACCTCCATCGCCTTTTCCTCAAAGGGGTACGCCTGCTCTTCCAGCAACACGTCATACTGCTCTAGCTCTTCGGGAGACAATCCTTTTGGACGTTCGGAGGCCAATAGGTCACGACCCAGATCGTGGTAGATCTCGGCGATGCGAAACGTGGCCGCAGTGGTAAATTCGGCCACTCCATAGTTGACGACGCGACTATATCCTTTTAGTGCCATTTTCATCTTCTGCTTCTTAGCCTTAAGACTCTGCTTGAGCGGGATCACCAAGCGAGCGCTACGAAATCGCTGGTAGCGACGCTCCGCTAACAGAAACGTTGCGTTTGCGGCCAAGTATTGCGTGCGGTTCGTTCGTGACCGTTTGTTCCTATCCGCGCTGTCGACGATCTGTTGCAACCAACGATAGTACTCCGCGTGTTGTCCACTCGTTTCATAGATTTGTGTAAGCTGATGGCGCGCTTCCATGGTTCGCTCGAAATTCTTGGGGAATAGTTTTACATAGCGCTTGTACACGATGGCTGCGAGGTCTCTACGCGCCCCTTTTTCGTACAACTCGGCCGCCTGCCAGAGTGCGATCTGACGTTCCTTTTCGCCTTCACGCGAATCAGCAATTTCCTCAAACGCGGCCGCTGCTAGGGACCACCGCTCGCCCCCTAAATAGGCAGCGGCCAGTTTTTCAGGAACTTCTGCTTGTAAAGAATGGCCTGGGAAGCGTTTACGAAATACCTCCAACACGCGCGCAGCATCATTCCATTGTTTTAGGGAGAGCAAGCCCGCGGCAGCATCGTACTCAGCCACTGGCGTTACAGACGAAGTCGGCGCAACTTCCTTGACTCGAAGAAAGTGGTTTACGGCGATACGCATGTCACCGGCAGCGCGGTGCTGCTCGCCTTGCTTATAAACAGATGACGCTAAGCGCTCTACCAATTCACCCCGAGTCGATGCATCGGCCGGTGTCAGACGCAGCACAGCCTGATATGAGGTTTCCGCAGACCCAAACGCCTTTTTCTCGAACTCGACGTGAGCAATAACCGTCCAAGCCGTTCGGCGTATTTTGGCCCGCGGTAGCGGTTTCATCGCGATTACTCGTCTCGCAGCGGCCGCTGCTTGTTCAAGATCGTTTAGTGCAAACAGGTCTTCTGCTGCTTTTGTCAAGACTGCAGCCGCGCGTTTGTCCATGGGAAAGCTGTCGCCGAATTGCAATGCGCTTTTAATCACAGTCCGGTGATACTTCGATTTCTTGTTTCCACGTAACTGCTGTTCGTGCTGTCTGTGCGCCAACAATGCAGCGTACCCAGCCTCAGCGCTGTCGGCGTGGGGTGGGTATCTGTAGGCAGTGTTTTCATACTGAACCGCGGCATCACCGTGGCGACCCCCATCAAACAGTGTTTCGGCTAACAAGAAGTTCATTTTTGCAGCTAGTGTATCATTAGGGAATGAGCGCACGTATTCGGCGTACCAGTGCGCCGCCCGATCGAAATCAGTAGCTTTTTCGCTGTTTTGCGCTTGGGCATGAAAGTGGCGACCTAAGTCCTCGATATGTCTTTTCAAATGCGGTGCAATCGACACACGGACCTTCTCCTTATGTGATGCCCAAAACTCACCACCTACTCCATAATCGACGACAAACACCTCTTTGGCCTCGAGCAGTAGCGATGGAAAGCCGCCCCGTTCATACGCCTCGACCACCTTGAGCTGAAAGAGTGGAGCACGCCGATCAAGCTTATATCGGCTTATGAACTCTCCGAAAGCAGCGGCAGCATCTCCATACCGCTCTTGGGTAAGGTAGAGCTGACCGAGGTGCTCGTAAGCATTCGCTTCATAGGGGCGCGATCCTGCTCGTTTGAAATACTTGGTAATCGCCTTCTCGCCACCGAGGTAAGCAAAGCCTAAAGTGACAACCCTAAACGTGTCTTCGATGAGTTCCTGATCGCTTGACTTACGAGAATCTTGTGAAGCTCCATCGGTAAACTTACGGTCCAGCAGACGCACAAACGAGTTTAGCGCTGGTTTGTAACGCGACAATTTAAACAGTGACCAACTCTGTTTATACAGTGCTCTTTCATAAAACAGAGAAGTATCGCCAAATTCTAGTACCGCGCTGTATGCACGCTCCGCATCTTCATACTGGTTTGTGACAAACAGGAGTTCACCGCGTCGAAACTGTACTTCAACAATGAAC
>LXTK01000300.1 GCA_001643475.1 Proteobacteria bacterium SPGG2
TCACATCCCGAGGAACTGGTGACTCGCGCATGCAAGTTGGGTTATCGGGCGCTAGCACTCACTGACGAGTGTTCATTAGCGGGTGTGGTGCGTGCCCATATCGCAGCACGTGATCATAGTTTGCACCTGATCATCGGCGCCGAATTCTTGCTCGCCGACGGTCCGCATCTCGTGTTGTTGGCCACCAATCGACAAGGCTACGGCAACCTTTCCGAGCTCATCACCCGATCCCGGCGAGCGGCTGATAAAGGGGCTTATCATTTAACGCGTGCCGACTTGGCGAGCGGCGTACCGGAGTGCTTAACACTACTCATCCCAGACCTGCAATCCGACGCGGAAGCAGTTCGGTGGCTCCGACATACATTTCCCGATCGGGCCTGGCTTACGGTGGAACTCCTGCGTGGCCCCGATGACAACGCCCGACTAAAACAACTCCAACAACTTAGTAAAGATACGGGTATACCACTCACCGCCGCCGGCGATGTGCACATGCATGTGCGTTCGCGCCGTGCCTCACAAGACACGCTGACCGCTATTCGCTTAGGCACGACCGTGAGCAAAGCGGGTCATCGTCTTTACCCCAACGGCGAACGACACCTCAGACGGCGTGGTGAACTGGCCCGTATTTATCCTACCGAGTTGCTTACCGAAACCGTGCGTATCGCCGAACGCTGTCGATTTTCCCTAGATGAGCTGCGTTACGAATATCCGCGAGAGTTGGTGCCTGCAGGGGAAACACCAACGGGCCATTTGCGCAAACTTACTGCAGCCGGCATGCGAGAGCGCTGGCCACAAGGTGCAACAAAAAAGGTACGACAACAGATAGAGCATGAGCTACGGTTAATCGCGGAACTCAAATACGAACCCTATTTTCTTACCGTTCACGATATCGTCCGTTTCGCGAAAGATCAGAACATCTTGTGTCAGGGTCGCGGTTCGGCCGCCAATTCCGCCGTTTGTTATTGTCTAGGTATCACCGAGGTGGACCCGGCGCGCATGGAGCTATTGTTCGAGCGCTTTATCTCCAAGGAGCGCGACGAGCCGCCGGATATTGACGTCGACTTCGAACACGAACGCCGCGAAGAAGTCATCCAACATATATATAGTAAGTATGGCCGCGATCGGGCGGCCCTGGCCGCCACCGTCATCACCTACCGGCCACGAAGCGCGGTACGCGATGTCGGTAAGGCCCTAGGGTTATCGCTTTCCCAGGTCGATCGGTTGGCAAAATCCCTGGCCTGGTGGGATGGACGACGAGTCATCTCCGAGCGTCTGCGGGAAGCAGGCTTCGATCCGGCTAATCCGGTTATCGGGCGCCTGATTGGCTTGGTCAATACCCTTGTAGGTTTTCCGCGCCATCTTTCCCAGCACGTGGGTGGTTTCGTGATTTCCCAAGACGCGCTATCTCGACTGGTGCCGATCGAGAATGCCGCCATGCCGGAACGCACCGTTATCCAGTGGGACAAAGACGATCTTGATGCCCTGGGCTTGCTAAAAATCGATGTGTTGGGACTTGGTATGCTGAGCGCAATCCATCGTGCATTTGATTTAGTCAAAGATTATCGTGACGCAGAATTCACCCTAAGCACTATCCCCGCCGAAGATCCGGCCGTATATACAATGATCCAACACGCCGACACTATTGGTGTGTTTCAAATCGAATCACGTGCGCAGATGAGCATGCTCCCACGCCTCAGGCCCAAAACTTTCTACGATCTGGTCATTGAAGTCGCCATCGTACGGCCCGGTCCCATTCAAGGAAATATGGTGCACCCTTATTTACGTCGTCGCCAGGGTCGAGAGCCGGTCACGTATCCGAGCCCGGCCGTACGTGAGGTCCTCGAGCGCACCTTGGGCGTGCCCATCTTTCAGGAGCAAGTAATCAAACTGGCGATAGTGGCCGCCGGTTTCTCCGCCGGTGAAGCGGATCGGTTGCGACGCGCCATGGCGGCTTGGCGCCGCAAGGGTGGCCTCGAGTCCTTTGAGAAGCGCCTGATCGAGGGCATGCGCGAACGTGGCTATTCGGAAGATTTCGCGCAAAGAATCTTTCAGCAAATCCAAGGTTTTGGTGAATACGGTTTCCCTGAATCGCATGCCGCAAGCTTTGCACTCTTAGTGTATGTCTCTGCCTGGCTGAAATGTTACGAGCCGGCTGCCTTTACCTGTGCATTATTAAATAGTCAGCCTATGGGCTTCTACGCACCGGCACAACTCATACAAGATGCGCGCCGTCACGGGGTCGAGGTACGAGCAGCAGATGTGTGTGCAAGCAGCTGGGACTGCACGATTCAGAGGACTGAAGACAGAAGACAGAAAACGGGGGGAGGGGTGCTCCGTTTGGGTCTACGTATGGTGAAAGGATTCTCTCGGGCGGGCGCCGACAGACTCGTAGCAGCAAGGGCGCACAAATCTTTTGCCAATATCAAAGATCTAGCTCGTCGGACCAAGCTCTCCCGTCGCGACCTGGATGTGCTCGCCGCGGCGGGAGCACTGGTCACCCTTGCTGGCAATCGTCGTCAAGCCTACTGGCAAATATTAGGTATCGAAGATCCCTTGCCAACACTACCGGATGCTTCGATTCCTGAAGGCCTACCAATGCTTAGGCAACCTACCGTCGCCGATAACACGGTTGCCGATTACAAGCACCTCGGCTTTACTCTGGGGCAACATCCGCTGGGTCTATTGCGTAGTCGACTCAATCAATTGCAGGTACTCACGGCAGCTGAACTTAAGGCCCTACCACATGGCCATGCTGCCCATACCGCAGGACTGGTCATCACCCGACAGCGGCCCGGCACCGCAACCGGGGTTATCTTTCTCACCCTCGAGGATGAAACCGGCCACTTTAACGTGGTGGTATGGGGCAACCTGGCGGAAAGGCAAAGGCGGGAGGTATTGGAAGCACGTCTACTTGGGGTCGTCGGCGAGATACAACGGGAAGGCGAAGTGCTACATGTGATCGCTACCCACCTCCATGACCACAGCGCCCTGCTGGGTGAGCTCGTTACCCGATCGCGGGATTTTCATTAGCCTGACTCATACGCCGCGCTATTCCCTCTTTTGCGATACACTTTTGCGTTGGACATTACCCCGAGTCCTGATCCATGAGCGATGACGGTCAAAACAAACTGCCGAAGAAATCCTCGAATACGGAAGTCGACGCGTTCTTGCGCAAGGTCGCTGCCACGCCCATTGCCAAATCTGGTGCAGACCGCGGCCGGCTGATCTTCGCCATGGATGCGACGGCAAGCCGAGAACCTACCTGGGACACCGCTTGCCACACCCAAGGGCAGATGTTTCAAGAAACCGCCAACCTTGGTGGCCTTGAGATCCAGCTGTGCTATTACCGCGGATTTGCCGAATTCAATGCCGGCCCTTGGCTTGTCGACCCTGCCGCCCTCCTAAAGAGGATGACATTGGTTTCTTGTCTCGGCGGCCAAACCCAAATCGAGAAGATTCTCCGTCACACGATTACCGAAACCAAGAAGAAAAAGGTCGATGCTTTGGTGTTTGTCGGCGACTGCATGGAGGAAGACGCAGATGGCCTCTGTCAGCTAGCTGGCGAGTTAGGCGTCTCGGGTGTACCGGCCTTCTTATTCCACGAAGGGCACGATGCCATCGCCGAACGCGCTTTCAAGCAGATTGCCCGCCTGAGTGGTGGCGCCTACTGTCACTTCGACAGCAATAGTGCACAGCAATTGCGCGATTTGCTTAGTGCGGTGGCCATATACGTCGCTGGCGGCCGGCGTGCGCTGGAGGATTTCGGCAAACGAAAGGGCGGCGTGGCCGGTCTGCTCACACACCAGATAAAGAAAGGATAACCGCTTGTACGTCCGTCTTGCCATCGCCCTGCTTATCGTGATCATTATCATATCGGCGCTGCGTTGGTTCGTTAAAACACCCCCAAAGCAAGTGGTCCGGCTGTTAAAGCGGCTAGCGATCGGTCTCGGTATCGGTATATTGATTTACCTGGCGGCAATCGGGCGTTTGCACTGGTTGTTCGCGCTCATTGGCTCGCTGATCGCAGTCGCCTACCGGTTGACCTCACTGCTGGGTCTCGTGCCTCTTCTGCAACGTCTTTTTGCATTGAAACAAACGATGGGATCTGCGCGCAGCCCCAGCGCCGGTCAGACGTCGGACGTCGGGACTCGATACTTGCGTATGTCCTTAGATCACGACAGTGGTGCAATGAACGGTGAAGTGCTCGAAGGGCGCTTCAAAGGGCAACAACTCTCCGATATGAGTATAGACGATCTGCTCGAACTGCTTAATGAGTGTCAAGCACAGGAAGCGCAGTCCGCCACCATACTGGAAACCTACCTGGATCGAACCCATGGAGATCAATGGCGTCAGGAATCAGGGAACGAGCGCTCGCCAGCAAGTTCAGCAATGACGCCGGAGGAGGCCTACGAGGTGCTTGGATTGGCAGCCGGGGCGAGGGGAAAAGAGGTAGTAGAAGCGCATCGCCGACTCATGCAGAAATTGCACCCGGACCGGGGCGGCTCAACCTACCTGGCCGCCAAGCTCAATCAAGCCAAAGACACGCTGCTTAGTCACTGAGTGTCGTTGTCCACGGGATGCCGATGTTAGAATAAACTGATCGCGATTGCGTCAACAAACCACCAACCTAGTTAGCATAAAAGGACTAGTGCCATGCCGTATCAACCAATAGAAAACTACGGGGTCGTCGGTGATATGCATACCGTTGCTCTCGTCGGAATGAATGGCTCCATCGATTGGTTCTGTTTTCCGAGGTTCGATTCCCCGAGTGTATTTGCTGCCATCCTCGATGATGAGAAAGGTGGACGGTTTAGAATCACACCGACATGCGAGGGGATTACTTATAAACAATTCTATTGGCCAGAAACTAACGTGCTGGTTACGCGATTTCTCGCCTCTGACGGCGTCGGGGAAATCATGGATTACATGCCAGTAGGACTTTCTGCCGACGATCAAAGTAGACACCAACTTATTCGTCGTGTGCACGTCGTACGCGGTTCCATGCCGTTTCGCATGGAGTGCTGCCCCGCCTTTAACTATGCACGCGACACGCACGTAACCGAGCTGGAAGACACCGGCGTTTGTTTCCATTCTGCCGAATTATCGCTCGGGCTTGGCACCAGTCAACAACTTAAGCAGTGTGATAACGGTGTTTCGGCCGAATTTACACTTCGAGAGGGTGAAACACAGTTCTTCGTGTTCGGTAAAGTAGAGCGAGACTCCGGTTGCCGCGTTCTGCTAGCGGCCCCAAAGGCCGATGAGCTTGTTAACAAAACCATCGACTACTGGCGCCATTGGCTGGCCCAATGTACCTACCGTGGCCGCTGGCGAGAGATGGTTCATCGTTCAGCGTTAGTGCTGAAATTGCTTACCTATCAACCTACTGGCGCAATTATTGCTTCGCCCACAACTAGTTTACCCGAGACACTAGGTGGCGAGAGGAATTGGGATTATCGCTATACCTGGATTCGGGATGCGGCCTTCACCGTGTACGGCTTAATGCGCATCGGTTTTAGCGAAGCAGCAGCAGAGTTTATGAATTGGGTGGAAGCTCGTTGTCACGAGCTCGAACCAGATGGCTCTCTACAGATCATGTACGGCATCGATGGGCGCCACAAACTCACTGAGGAAATCCTTGGCCATTTAGAGGGATATCGGGGTTCTCGCCCTGTGCGCATTGGCAATGGGGCCTACGACCAACTTCAACTAGACATCTCCGGTGAACTCATGGATTCAGTGTACTTGTATAACAAGTACGGATCACCGATTTCATACGACCTCTGGCGACACCTGCGCCGGCTGGTCAACTGGGTTTGTGACAATTGGCACCGCAAGGACGAAGGCATCTGGGAAGTGCGTGGTGGGCAACAACATTTCGTTTATTCGAAAGTCATGTGTTGGGTTGCTGTGGATCGCGCTCTACGCTTAGCAGACAAACGTTCATTCCCGGCCGATCGTGATCGCTGGACCAAAGTACGCGATGAAATATACGAACAAGTGATGACTAAAGGTTGGAATCAAAACCGTAATGCCTTTGTTCAACACTACGGAAGTAACGCGCTCGATGCGGCAAATCTAATGATGCCATTGGTCTTCTTTCTCTCGCCGACTGACCCACGAACATTACGCATGCTCGATGCGATTATGCAGCCCCCGTCCCGAGGTGGTCTGGTTGCGAATAGCCTGGTGTATCGATACAACGTCGGCGAAACTGCGGATGGATTAAGCGGCGAGGAAGGTAGTTTCAATATGTGCACGTTTTGGCTCGTTGAAGCACTAACCCGAGCCAGCCGAAGTGACCGACGGCTGTTGGAAAAGGCTCGCATCACTTTTGAAGAAATGTTGGGATATGCAAATCATTTAGGGCTATACGCGGAGGAAACCGGTCACAGTGGTGAAGCCCTTGGCAATTTTCCACAAGCCTTCACCCATCTTGCCTTGATCAGCGCCGCATTTAATCTTGATCGTGCGTTGGGGGCAAACGGCTAGTCCATCAAACGCGGCAAGTCATTTACGAATAGAAACACGCTCGATCAAACCGTCGCTCACCCATCGTTTCACTAAGCGCGCCCCGTCGGCGGCCACGATCTCGGGTTCTATCCATTCACAAAGTTGCTCACAAACCTGGGAGAAAGATCGGCCCGCTATCAAGGCGTCTATCGAACCGGCTTCGTCGATCGTAAGGGAACGAAAGTAAGTCTTGAGATCTTGTCGCCATATAAGCCAAGGTATCGGAATATCGTTAGCCTCGGGTTTGGGTAGTTCTTCATTCTTTTCGACTGCATTCCAAATTGCCGGCACATTCCAGCTTAAGTCTAGTCGGTTGACGCTAGGATGAAAACAGAATCGCATATGACCCCACCTTGCCGGCTCTATCGCTTCAATATCGTTTACTGAACGGACATCGGCGTCAGCGG
>LXTK01000079.1 GCA_001643475.1 Proteobacteria bacterium SPGG2
TCCGGGTACACAAAGACGGATGCGAACGACGTGTGTCGACGATGCCCCGAATCAAACGGCGATTTGCGAACTAGCCGATGGACACCAGTCTCAGTACGCAAGTATCCATAGACATACTCGCCGGTATATTTGACAGTAGCGCTCTTGATGCCGGCGACCTCACCGACAGACGTCTCGATAAGCTCAGTCTTGAAACCGCGCCGCTCCCCCCAGCGTAGGTACATGCGCAGTAGCATCTCGGCCCAGTCTTGGGCCTCGGTACCCCCGGAGCCGGCCTGAATGTCTACAAACGCATTATTTGCGTCGCTCTCGCCAGAAAACATACGGCGAAATTCAAGATCATCGACGTCGATACCAAGGCTTTTCAGATCCTTGGCTATCGAGTCAACTACATCAGCGTCTTGCTCTTCGCGCGCGAGCTCAAGCAGCTCGCCCGCCTCCGTCAAGCCGACCTCTAGACGATCCAACGCACTCACCTCTTTTTCAAGTCGAGCGCGCTCGCGCCCCAATTCTTGCGCGCGCTCTGGGTTTTTCCAAATCTCGGGGTTTTCGAGTTCGCGTTGAAGCTCTGTAAGACGCTCCCGCTTGACAGTATAGTCAAAGATGCTCCCGTAGGTCACGGGAGCGTTCTTTTAGGTCCTTAAGTTTGGAAATTAGCGGATTAAGGTCTTGCATAGAGAACTACGCTGAAGATTTCGGTCGGATGGTTCGCGCAAGAATACCGTAAATCTGCCAGGGTTTCACCCAACGATTGCCCTCTCCACCACTTCAAGAATCTGGTCAGTAGGACCACAGCCAAGTAAAATCTCTAATTCGTCCCCAAGAGGAGCACGCCGGTATGACGCGCAAAGTTTGCAAGACTGATGAGGAATGGCGACAACAGCTGACACCAGAACAATACGAGGTAACGAGAAGAAAAGCCACGGAACCGCCGTTCACTGGAGAATATCACGATTGTAAAGAAGAAGGTGTGTATCAGTGTATGTGCTGTGGCAACGACTTGTTTGATTCCGAGACAAAATTCGACTCGGGCACTGGTTGGCCAAGTTTCTACACGCCAATCGCTGAAGAGAACGTAACTACCGAAACGGATAAGAGCTTGTTCACACGACGGACCGAAGTACTATGTAATAAGTGCGGTGCCCACCTCGGTCATGTTTTCAATGACGGCCCAAAACCAACCGGCCAACGTTACTGCATCAATTCTGCTGCATTAAACCTGAACCCCTCCCCATCCCTCCCCGACAAGCCGGGAGGGAATAAGTAGCGATCGAAAACTCGATGCCTGGCTTGACGCTACAGCCGTTTCACCGTCGCTGCATGATCCATTTCCCCCTCCCCTTGTAGCTTGTGGGAAGGGGTCAGGGGGAGGAAGCATCCGCATATACTTCTGGAAAGAATACCTCCTTCCAGTCGGAAGGCGCCTTTTTAATCGTTCCCGTCTTGCGCATGAACTTCGCGTACCTCATGATGTTTAGCGGCACAACACCAAATCTAGTGTCAGCTTGTGTGATGACGGCATGTACGAAATCAAGCGAGAGGCCCGAATCAGCTTGCTGGATGTAGACCTCGGCTGCATAGCGTTTGTCTTGTTCTAGAATCCCTATCGCCTCCTTAACCGCTTCATACACGGCGCGAAAGGTCTTAGGGTTAGCCTCGCGAAATTGGCCACGAGCCCACATCGCCGTAAACGTGGTGGGTCCACCCAAGACGTCATACGAACTAAATACCTGGTGTATGTTGGGGTCCTTCAATTCTTGATATTGGAAAGGTGGACTAGTCAGGTGAGCTGTTATTTCGGACTTACCGGAGAGTAAAGCCGTGCGCGCGTTCGGATGGGCCATCGACACTGTGAGCCTGTCGAGCTGTGCGTAATTCTGCTCGCCAAATGTCTGCGCCGCCGCCATCTGCAAGATCACGGCCTGTATCGAATTCTTGACCCTAGGGAGGGCGATTCGGTCTTTCTCGGTGAAGTCCCTGAGACTGTTGACGTTGGGATTGCGGCTATTCAAGTACAAGGGCATGGAACTTAGCGCCGCAACACCTTTGATTCTTGTACGTGCCCTGGTGTTGTCCCACATTGTGAGCATCGGTACGATGCCACCGGAAGCAAAATCCAACAACCCGGCTTTTAGCGCATCATTCATTACCTTGCCGGACGGATATCGATTCCACCTAACTCGCAGGTTCCCCAATCCGACCGCACTAGCGTGTTTCTCGATTAGGCTGTACTGCCGCATGATCATCAACGGCAGATATGCCACACCGTACTGCTGTGCAATACTTATCTCATCGACTTCTTCGCGTTTTTCCTCGTTCCCGATTTTCCGGCTTGGTTGCAGTTCTATATTTATGGCCAGCGCATTTGGGTTGGCACCTACCAAGGGGAACATGAACAGGGCTACAAAGGTAAGGGCGTACTTGCGAAGGCGTGTTGCGGGCGTGCGGGATGATACGCCAATCGTGTGTCGGTCCATGTCTCGCTTAGGCACCTTTCGTAACTGGTCGGCTATTATCGGTGATCCATTCGCTCCAACTCCCAGCATATAACTTCGCCCCAAAGAAACCGGCCCTTTCTAATGCCAATAGCGTGTGGCAAGCGGTTATACCGGAACCACACATTGAGACTGTCGACTCAGGGGGAGTGCCCGCGAGCAAATCGGCGAATTGACCATATAACACATCATCGGCAAGAAAACAGCCGTTCTCGTCTAGGTTATCCTCAAGCGGGCGATTGATGGCACCGGGAATGTGTCCCGCGACCTTGTCTAATGGTTCTACGTCGCCGACAAACCGTTCGTGGGTACGGTTGTCCAAGAATTTGCGTCCACCTCGCGCTAGCAGCTCTTCGACGTCCTTCGTTGTCACCCAACGGCTATCGTCGGTACTGAATTCAAATGTTCTCGGCGAAACCGTTGGCGTATAGGCAGTAAGCGGACGCCCTTCTCGCCGCCATTTTGACAAGCCACCATCTAGCAAGGCCACACCGTCATGGCCAAGCCATCGCAGCAACCACCACAATCGCCCGGCGATGGCTCCATGACTGTCGTCATAGGCCACAACCTGTTTGCTTGCGTCAACGCCCCACTGTCCGAGTTTGTGCGCCAGCACGGTCGGGTCCGGTAGCGGGTGGCGGCCGCTAGTGGGGATGATCGGTGAAGACAAGTCCTCATCCAGGTGTGCATAGTGCGCACCAGGGATATGACCTTCAAGATAAGCCCGCGCGCCAGCCGATGGGTCGGTCAGGACGAAACTGCAATCAAAAATGACCCAAGCAGGATCTTGTAGATGGGACACCAGGGTTTGGGTATCAACGAGCGTAGTAAGCATAGCGCTAGATATTATGGAAGAGCACCGATGTATCTACCACCATGGCTGCATGGTGCCAACGACCGATCAAATATGATATATCCCTTCCGTACAACTAGATATAGATTACAATATCCGCGTCGGATAGATCCGGCGTGGGAAGGATTTCCGAGGAAACCATGATGTCCGACGACCGCCGTTTAGGCCCGCGGCGCTGGGTCCAGGTATCGGCAATAATTAACCACAATCGTGTGGGTATGACTCGTTGCAGGCTACGAGACATCAGTCTTGAAGGTGCGTTCGTGGAAACCGGGAAACGCATCCTAGAGCGAGACGATAGCGTAGAGCTTGTGCTCAAAGTCCGCGCCGGGAAGCGTAGCCAACATTGTCGTGTTCCTGCCAAAGTGGCCCGCGTGTCAGATGAAGGTGCCGCTCTCGTTTTCGATGACCCCGACGAAGAGCTCTATCGCACCCTATTTGATATCGTTCATATACACGCTCGCTAGACGGCAGCGCATCCATCGGATCTTCGATGAATCACCCGCATAGTTCAGCTAGAATAGACAGGGTCGGTCGGCAAGTGCGCTTGGCTGAGAATCTAGGAACGCTGCTTTAGTCGGCAACAATCGATTGGCGAGGCAAGGGATGGCAAGTGATCGACGGTTAGGACCACGAAAACAGATAACACTAGAAGTTCTGGTCAGCGATCGTAAACGTGGCGCAAAGTCCTGTCAGACTCGCGACATCAGCCTCGACGGCGCGTTTATCGAAACACAGGATGTAACGCTAAAAAAGAAAGCCAAAATCGACCTGATTCTAAAGATTCCTTCCAACCGGGGAGCTACCGATTACCCCGTGCAAGCCAAAGTCACGAGCGTCGAAAAGCACGGCGTAACGGTTATCTTCGGCAATCTCGAAGAACAGACGTATAAAGCCCTCGTCGACCTGCTTTACCCAGAAGAGTAAATCGACTAACGGTGAGGAATGCGGGGAATCCTGCCGCCCCTGGGGATGCCAGCTCGCCGAGGGCGGCGCCGAGGCACAGCCGGCGTCGGTCTTGGAGGCGGGGTTGGCACGATGCCACGGCGGCGTTCGCTTCTAAACGGTTGATCAGAGGTGATAATGGCACCCTTTTCTGCCGTACTGAGCCCGCCGGATCCCGAAGATGGCGCTTGAGGTCCGCTGCCGCCCAAGCGCCCGTAGTCGCTAGACGGTTCTGTGGGCTTTGGTAGTACAAACTTCGTGACGCCTTCATTGGGATCGATGTCTTTTTCCTCGACCTCACTGGCATTTGCTGGCGGCAGGTGGTCCTGATACGTCACATTGCCCTCCTCGTCCACCCATTTGTACAGCTTGACAGCATGCGTTAGCGGCGCGTGAATCCCCATCATTAACAAAAGAGCAAACAAAACATTGGGCTTCACAGCTGACCTCGATGTTCCGGCATCTTGAATACGCATCCAGGACAACACGAGCTTACACAAATTCGATTACTTTGCATACGACTGTGAAATATGCACGCCGACCAGACGTGCGATCAACACAGTCAAATAGATCTGACCGACCACGGCCTCGAGAGTGGTAAGCGAACGGGCGACTGGACCAGCAGGCGTGATATCGCCGTAGCCCAGTGTGGTTAGGGTCACGAAGCTGTAATAGAAAAAGTCGGGAAGGACATCTGCTTGACTTGTCTGGCCCGACACCGCCATAGCAAAGGACCCGGGCTCAAGCAATGCCACAAACGAATATGTAAACGCCCAGCTCAGACCGATTAACAGGTAACCACATATGGCGCCGAAGATCATGTCGTGGGTAACGCTTTTTTGCTGCAGTACATACGAGATAATGATAATGGCGTTAAACAAAAAGAACATCGCACCAAAACCATAATCGATTTCTAGCAATACCGGATCCGTATAAAAATAATTAGACCAACGCCCACCGAACATCGGAATGGCTAGCAGCAAGGCGATAACCAAAAGTATTTTCTTGTCGACAAGTGTGTATATCCCTGCTACAAGCATGGCGAGCAGCAGGATGTCGAGCACGATGGTTGCCATCGGGCTGCCTTGGAAGAAGGGATAGATAACAAACAATGCGAGAAGCGCGATTAGAAGGTATAAGAACTTGCCCCCGAATTGCGCCAATCTATGTGTACCTTTTCCAGCTGTACTCATCGTGGTGTCAATACCTAGTCGGAAACCGCAGGATCCTATGGCGTGGCCGAACCGATGAGCTTGATGATTTTACCTGCTCTTAGCACCGTAACGGTTATCTGTTGCCCCAATCCGAGTTGGCGTAGCCGCGCTCGAATTCGTTGATAGGTATCGATGTCTGGATGCATCGGAATACCCATCACTCGCAAGATAATATCGCCACCCAGAATCAATCGCGCATTGCCGATCCGAACTTTAGTGGTCCCACCGCGAAGCCCGATGCGTGCGGCTGGCGAGCCCTCGGCAACTTGAAGCACGAGCAGCCCCGACGTTTGCGGGACATTTAACAAAGCCGCAAGCTCGCCGGAGAGTCCGTGGCCTTGAAGGCCGCTCCAAAATGGTGGCCGTTCGAGCAACAATTGTTTTACCGTGTTGCTGGTAACCGCGAAACCCAAACCCTCGAAGCCACCCGATTGGGTCAGGATGTAACTAACAACACCGACGACCTCGCCCTGCAAGTTGAACATAGGGCCGCCGGAGTTACCCTGATTGACGGCGGCATCGGTCTGAAAGAATTCGGCCAGCCCAAGTTCACTTCTCTCACCGCCCGGCGTGCGGCGTGCGCTGATATGACCCACCGTCAGCGTGTGGCTAATTCCATAGGGTGCGCCGATGATGAATACTTGATCCGCGACCTCGACCTTGTCGGAGTCGCCGAGTTTCGCTACGACGGCGCTGGCCGGTACCCGTTCGAGTTGCAACAGGGCGACATCGGCCGGCGGCTCCGACGAAACGACCCTTGCCTTAACGATCTCACCATTCGGAAACTCAACGCTTACAGTGTCCGCCGTTTGCACCACATGGGCAGCCGTCAGAACCTTGCCATCTTTCGA
The DNA here is from genome assembly GCA_001643475.1 of Proteobacteria bacterium SPGG2. GTDB lineage: Bacteria > Pseudomonadota > Gammaproteobacteria > Acidiferrobacterales > SPGG2 > SPGG2. The sequence goes on from LXTK01000079.1 coordinate 6,359, forward strand.
GATAAGCACGCCGGAGCCGAGGCCTTGCGCACTTACTTTTGTCCCTTCGTACGCGTCTGGTGGCAGAACCTTTTCTTCCGTCAGGATAACGACGACTGAACCACTTACGCGTTTGACCACCTTTCCAAGCGCGCTTGCATTCGACGCCCCTGGCCAAGCTAGCACCAGTGCGCAAAGCATGGCGATAAAGGATTTTTTCATGGTGTTCTCCTAGATCTAAAGTGGTCGCGTAGCAACACAATCAAAATGCTTACTGCGAGTGAAGCTTAAACTACTCTTCTTACCAGATGGAATAGGTTCGGATTAATCTCGAAAAGACTTATATTATCGTTTATAACCTATTGAATTACAAATATAAAATATCTTGACCTTGAATGCGCTGCTCCCGCCGCATACCTATTATATGTAGTAAGGCACTACCGCCAACATTCGGTGCTTGGTTAACGGATCACCTTTCGAATCGAAGGTACCACCTGAGAATCAACGCCAATGCAAGGTCCATCACCTGGTTAGGCTGTGCGACTCTTTAATATACATCTACAAAAGCCGCCCCCTAGCTGACTTGCTCGGCTCCGCCACGGGTACTCGGCTTTTGAAATTCTCTACGCAGCTTCGGGCTGCTGCTTCACGCGAAAGAGCACGGAATAAAGCACGGGCACCACCCCGAGCGTCAATACCGTGCCGAAGGCGAGCCCAGTGGCGATGATCAGCGCCAGCGAGTAGAACACCGGGTCGCGGCTAATGATCAACGGCATCACGCCGAGGATGGTCGTGACGGTGGTCATGCAGATGGGACGAAAGCGCGACACTGTCGCTTCGATCACCGCGGTGTAGGCATCTCGGCCGGCATTGCGCTCACTGTCAATCTTGTCGATCAGCACGATGCCGTTATTGATGATGATCCCGGCGAGGCTCAACAGGCCGAGAATCGCGAAGAAGTCGAACGGCGCCCGGAAACCGAACAGCCCAACGAAGGCCCCGACGAAGGCGAGCGGCAGGGTAAACATGATGATTAAAGGCCGCCGGAAAGAGTTGAACTGCCAGATGAGCAGCACGACGATCAGCAAGCCGCAGTGCGGCAAATACTTGAAGAGCTTCGGCATCGTCTCTGCCTGCGTCTCGATCTCGCCGCCGACCTCCCACCGGTAGTCCTCGCCGAGCCCGAGCGCCTCAACCTCTGGTATGACCGCTTCGAGCAGCTCGGGCGCCTTCAGCACTTCGTGCTTGAATTCCACTGTGATCGCGCGTTCCTGATTACGGCGCGCAATACGGCTTAACGCCCACTCCCCGTGAATGCTCGCGATCTGTATCAGGGGCACGTCCGTGCCCTTGGCTGCCGCGTAGACGCGAATATTGTAGAAGTCACTGCCCACGGCGCGCTCCTCCTCGACCGATTGGAGTATCACCGGGATAGCCCGATCGCCTTCCCGGTACTCGGTGGCCTGGATGCCGTCGATGTGCGCCTGCAACGAGTGCGCGACCTCCTGGGATGAGATGCCCACGCGGCGCGCCCGCGCTTGATCGATGAGCACCGGCGCCCTCAGCACCTTGTTCTCCCAGTTATTGCGCACGTCGATGGTCCCCCGCATCGCCCGCAGGCGGTCCGTAAGTTGCTGACCTTTTTCGTAGAGATACTGTGCGTCAAGCCCGATGAGACGGATCTCCAGGAACCCGGGTTCGTCCCCGGTCGTCCACATCCGCTTGACCCGGCCTTCAACCTCGGGGAGCGACCCGGCGATGTACTGTCGCACGCGCTCTGCCACCTCGATCACTTGGTCGCCGGATTCCGTGTTGACGATGACGAAGGCACGGTGCGGATCCGGATCAAACGGCGCAAGCACGAGCACGAAGCGGGGTCCGCCTGTTCCCACATAGGCGATGGTTCCGGTAATCTCGGGATTAGCGTTCTCATTGGATAGCCACCCAGTCAACCGCTGGATCACTTCTTCGGTGGCCTCGATGTTGTAACCCGCCGGCAAATCGACGTAGACGAGGAACTGGTTGCGGTCGCTGTGGCCAAACATCTCGCGTACGAGCTGCGAGCCCAGGTAACCGCCGCCGACGAGCACCACGAGGGTGGCGAGGAGCACAATGTACCGCAGCTTCAGAATCTCTTTGAGCAGTGCGCGGTACGCTACATAGATTCGGCTGGAGTAGGCGTCGCCTGATTTCGCGCCAGCCTCCACTCGCGGCGGCACCTTCATGARCCAGAAGCACATGAAGGGGGTYAKGTACATGGACAGGAACCAGGAGCTCAGCAGCAGGATGGTKACGACCACGGGCAGCGAGTARGCGTACTCCCCGGTCTGGCCGSTGAGCAGRAGSATMGGYRTGAASGCRAGRATGGTGGTRAGYGAGGAMGTGAGCARAGGRATYGCCAGCGTCTSSGCYGTYTYGAGGCACGCYGMRCGYCGCTCTTSACCGCTCTCGAGCCGGTTRCGGATRTCYTCCGCGATCACRATRCCATTRTCGACCARCATGCCCAATGCGATGATGGCSGASGCGATGGATATGCGCTCGAGCTCGATSCCGRMGAARCGCATGATGATSAGCCCCATYAACATCGTCATCGGYACGAAGGMGCCGACGATCAGCCCSGTRCGCASGCCSAGRAASASCATYACCACSAYCARCACRATSAYCARYGTCTGATAGACRTTGRSAAGCGCGCCRTYGACCGCCTTCTSGACSAGATCCGGYTGRWARGTSGCGAAYTCSAGMACGTARCCGATGGGRAGCCGCGACTCGAGGTCGCGMACCTTCGCGGTGAGACGRTSACCGAAKTCGACCGMRTTGACGCCGGGGGTGATGGAGASGCTGATGACGATYGCCCGYTTRCCGTTGAAGTAGGCRAGGTCTTSRGCCGGCTCCGCGAAGCCGCGSCGSAYKYGCAGSAGGTCYTTGAGMMGCACCGRCTGCTCGSTYCCYGGRASGGCGATCAGSACRTTCTCGATGTCSTCGACCGAGCGGAAGTTTCCGCTCGGTTCGATGATCACGTCCTGGCCCGCAATGTCGTAGCGACCGCCGGGCAGGACCACATTCTGGCTGGTGAGGGTCTGGATGATGTCCTGAATGCTCACACCGAGCTGGGCAAGCTTGGCGGAGGAGAATTCCAGGAACACACGCTCCTCGTGCACGCCCCAGAGCTCGACCTTGCGGATCCCCTCGAGCTCGTAGAGCCGGTCCCGGATGTCGCGAGCGACCTCGCGCATCTCCGCCATCGCGAACCCCTCGCTCCAGAGCGCGATAGTAGCGACCGCCACCAGACCGAACTCATCGTTCACGAAGGGGCCGATGGTCCCCACCGGCAACTTGGGCGCAAGGTCCAACATCCGGTTGCGGACCTTCTGCCAAATCGCGTCCACGTCGTTGTATTCGTCCGCAGTATCCGCGTGAACTATGGCCACGCCCGTCTTGGAGTCCGACCAGATGTCCTCGATCTCGGGCATCGTTCGCAGCTCCGTCTCGATCTGCCGGGTAATGAGCTGCTCGATGTCTTGCGGTTTCATGCCCGGGAACTGGGCGCTCACCACGACCTCGCGAATCACGATCGGGGGGTCCTCCTGACGCGGGAACGTGAGGAACTGTCCCATACCTGCGACGATCACCAAGATCAGGAAGACTAAGGTGATGCGTGTGGCATCGAGGCCAAAGCGGGTGATACCGGTCACGGCTACGTTTGCGTTGTTATTGGCCGGCATGGGACGGGTTCAAGAGCTTCACCTCCTGACCGTCCCGCAGGAAGGGCACGCCCGCCACGACGATGATGTCGCCGGGCGCGATGCCGTTGGTGATGATGGCCTGATTACCCACGATGCCCTTACCCTGCACCACCGTCTTTCGCACGGTCGACGTTTTGGAGTCGAACACGAAGACGTGTCGGTCGTCTTTCTCCCTGCCGGGCACGAGCGCCTGCACGGGCACAAGGTATGCGGTCTCCCCCTCCTCCTCGCGGGAGAAAAGGAGAGTGAGCTCCGCCGTCATGCCCGGCCGCACGTGCTTGTCCGCATCGTTGATGTTGGCTTTGACCGGAAAGGCGTTGGCGCTTGTGGCGGCAGAGCCCACCTCAGAGACGACCGCATGGTATACGACGTCGGGCCGGTTGGGGAGCCGTACCTCGCCCCTGAGTCCTACGTAGACCTCATCGATCATGTTTTCTGGAATACTGACCGCAGCCTCCATCGCCCCCTCCACGAATACGTCGAACACGGGCTTGCCTCTCGACACCTCCTCGAAGGACTCTACGTGGCGAGCCGAGACCACGCCGTCGAAGGGTGCCCGCAGCTCGGTCTTCTCGAGGTCGCGCTTGGCCAGATCGAGCTGGGCCTGGCTGTAGTGCACGCTCTGCTGGGTGCTCTCATAGGCGGCGCGCGCCTGCTCGACCGCCTTTTGGGTTGTCGCGCCCGAGTCTTGGGCCTGAATACGGCGCTCGCGCTCGTAGGCGCTCTTTTTTTCCTTGAACTGGGCTCGGGCGCGCGATAGGGCCGCCTTGGCAGACTCCACGTTGAGCTCGAAGGGCTTCTTGTCGAGGACGGCGAGCGCCTCGCCTTGCTTGAACTTGTCACCAACCTTGATGTGGACCTTTTGAACAAGGCCCGTCACCTCGAAGCTGATGCTCGAGGTGTCAACGGGCTCCACCGTTCCGGGAAACTTGCGCATCTGACCGGAGGCGCGGTCTGCGACCAGAATAGTCTTCACCGCCCGAATGCGCTTCGCTGGTTCGACGACTTCCTTCTGGCACGCGCTCAAAAGAGGGGCGACTAGTAAGGTCAACGCTAAAGCAAACGGGAGGCATTCTCGTTTTACTAAACGTTGATTTCTGGTCGATGTCATGCTTTTACTCCTCCGCGTTACTCCGCACTCACTTTCCTAGATGGGTTGGTAGATGACTGCAACCGTATCGTTCTTTTGCTAGATTTTCCGCCATGTCAGCAAGTCGTAGTCCTTAAATCTCCGCCTACGAACTTTCATTCGGATACGTTTCTTTACAGAAGATTCCCTTGATGTCACCAGTGGCTCTCGTCACGAGCTCGCGTGGCTCGGAAGCAAAACTTCCAGAGGCCAGAAAAACCGCCAACAATGCGCAAGCGAACAAGAGCCACCTGCGTCGCGCTGAAGTATCGAGTAAGTATGAATTGTTCGTATTTCTGTCCATCATTGCAATGCTCGCCCTTGTTTTAGACAAGGCCTCTAGATTGCCCATCCGCCCAAATAGAATCCCAGCAGCACCAGGGCCGTTACAACTACGCCGACGTTGAGTCGCCGATACTGGCCGGATATCAAACGCCCGGCAACTAGAGTAGTAAACCCCAGCATGATCCCGGTCACGATGTTACTGGTGCCGACTATGGAGACCGCACAGGTCAGGCCTGACAGCGCATCTACCTTGTCGCTAAAGTCCATCTTGGCCACATTGCTCATCATCAATAGGCCTACGTACATCAACGCTGGCGCCGTGGCATAGGGCGGTACCAGGTAGCTAATCGGCGACAAGAAGATCATCAAAAGAAACAACACACCGACCACGACGGCCGTTAGGCCAGTCTTGCCGCCGGCGGCGGTTCCGGCGGCCGATTCGATGTAAACAGCCGCCGGCGTACCCCCACTCAGGCCCGCGACAATACTGCTGACCGAGTCAGCAGTCAGTGCCTTGTTGCCGTTTTCGATGCGACCTTTGTCGTCCAATAGATCTGCCTGCGCCGCTACTGCTCGGATAGTGGCCGTGGCGTCGAAGACGGCAGTCAACACCAATGCGAACACGATGGGTAATATCACGGGATCTATGGCGCTCATGATATCCAACGCACCGATTAATGAATCCTCCGCCGAGAATGACGGCATGGCAAACAGACCTCGGTATTCGACGGCGGGGTCAAAGACGAAACCGACGGCGGAAATGCCCAATATGACCAGCAGTATTGCGCCTGGTAATCGGCGACTCTCCAGGCCGAATATGGTCGCCAAACCACCAACCGTCAGTAACACCGGGATTGATGTAAAATCACCAAATGCCACGGGTAACCCGGCATGGGGGTTTTTGATAATTAGCCCGACACTATCCGCCGCGATCAACAACAGAAAAAGACCAATACCCACACCTGTACCGTGCGCGATACCTTGCGGCAGATTGTTGAGAATCCACTGCCGTACACCCAGTGCGGTGATACCGGTAAATATCACGCCCATCAGGAAAATCGCTCCCAATGCGACCGGTATGCTGACACTTTGGCCCAGGACCATGCTGTAGGCTGTGAAAGCTGCCAGTGAAATGGCGCTGCCAATTGCCATGGGTAGATTTGCCCACAAACCCATCAGCAATGTACCGATCGCGGCCACCAGACACGTAGAGATAAAGACCGCATCCTGGTTGAACCCGACTTCAGCGAGCATGCCCGGAATAACAACGACGGAATAAACCATCGCAAAAAAGGTCGTCAAACCCGCAACAACTTCCCGTTGTACGGTGCTGCCTCTCTGCACAACCTGGAAAAAACCGTCAAGTCTTTTCGCTAGTCTTGTTGTAACCGACATTGCTGGTCTCAGGCCTTCGACCAGGCGAGCTAGCCGCTGTCGGTGCCTGCTCCGCCGAGGGTTGACGTTTCGGGTGTATTCATAAGTCTATGCTTGTCTAAAAGCGCCAGACTACGAGGGCTTGCGGCGCAGACTCGTCGGTGTCCTTGTCACCCAGCTTGTTCCTCCAATATTGCCATTCTATGCCAATGAATAGCTGGTTGGGCCAACCGCGCGCATGGCCGACATCCCAACGAAACTGGGGTTGAGCCAAAATATGCTCGCTTACCTCGTTACCGAATTCATCGTCCCGTTCGCCGATATATTCAATGTGGCCTTCGACACTGAATGCATGCTTGCCGATCTCGAATGGATAAGCAAAGTTGAAGTCTATCATGAAGCTATCGTCTTCCTTCGGGGCGCCGCCGCGCGAAACACCCTCGCTATCATCGATGTAGGCCGTTATGTCGAGATTGGCAAAGGCGAACCCGGGCAAATCCAGCGCCAAGCGAACCCCGGGCAGGAATTTGCGTACTTTTGCATCCGCGCCCCAATTGATGCCGGCAAGGATACCAACATCCCGTATCGGACCGGCTGAGATTTCCTTGCCCCTGATCTTGCCAATACTAAAATTCGGATACCACTCGCCGTAGATATCAGAATCGTTGAAGTTTCGATCATCGCTATTTAGAAAATCTACGAAGAAGAAGTTGTCACCGTACTTCCAACCACTGGCATGCTGCAGGGTCAGAATGAAGGTGTCCGAATCCCCGCCACCTGCAAACGTCGGTGTGTCGAGATTGCCATATTGGAAGTGAGCTTCCGTCGTGCTCCAATCAGCCGAAAAGCTGGGGCTTGTAAAAAAGAGTAGGCACAGCAAGCCTACCACTTGAAGCGATTTTGTACTGGTCCCATTCCAGGCCATATCTGTTCCTCGCTTGAGTTGTGATTCTGATTCTCATCGAAGTGTGCCGGCAGCAGCCGGCACACATAGCTACCCCCCTTCTCGAAGGCGGCGCTAGGACTTCGATTGCTCCTTGGGGTAGGTCTCACTCAAAGCAAGGAACAACAGACACGCAAGAAACAATGTGATGGGGATGACGGCAAGCGCCCATTGATAATCACCCACCGTACCAGTAGGCGGTCCCTCTAGCTGCCCCACCCTTTCTTGGACACGGGCGATGAGACCGGTACCCGACAGTACACGGCCCGGCACCGCCATCATGATGCCGCCGATGATGAATTGTATGGCGTTGACGATTGCGGCCGATGTACCAATCAACGACACTGGCACGAGGTCGGCGCCGATCGGGAAATTAAGCATGGAGCCACCACTCATGAAACCCCAAATGAAGAACCAGAAGTACGCTTCGTTGAGCGACATTTCCGGGCGCGCCAGGATAACGATGAYGGCGATGACGCCGCYGTCGCTGTTCCGGACAAATCCGACCGACGAGGAATCCGCGGGCTTCTGCGGCGAGTTCCTTATCTCCCTCGCTCTCGTCCACGGGGCCGTCACCCTCGAGCTCTACCGCGACGAGGTCTTGCACGATCCGCAAATTCGGTCACTCATGTCCCTAGTGAAGAACACCAAAGCATCCGAGATGAACGGCCATACCCTGGTCATCAAGTTGAAAGGCGGTCGCGAGGTAACCTCGGACGTCAAGGCTGGAGGGCAGCGCCTCTCCGATCTCGATTCTATCTTGGCGAAATTTGACTATTGCGCCGGCAAGGCGGTGTCGAAGAAGGCCGTGGGCACGATCCGTAACCTCGTTCTCGACCTTGAGAATCAAGCCAGCA
>LXTK01000072.1 GCA_001643475.1 Proteobacteria bacterium SPGG2
TCTTCCGATCTTCTGGGAATAATTTAGCCATTGTTATCTCTTAGTGGTGGGCTTACAAGCTCTAACCATTGCGTTTACTTCTTTTTCAGTGAGGAATGCCCCATGCAATCGAGTCATACCACCTGACTCCATGTAAAGCATGTCACCTTTGCCAAGCAGCGCCACACGTTGCCCTGTATCAAATCTGAAGGTCACCCCACTTGCAAACCCACTATCACCTTCATCTTCCTCTCGCAGGTCTAGGTTAGTGGCAACAAGCTCACCAGAAAGAGTCGGCATGGGCTCAGGTTCATCAGTCTGCATACTCTCGTCAAGCATGCCCGGTGGACCAAAGTTCTCGACCAGCAGTTCGTACTTGATGCGGGCGTCTTCCTTGGTCTGGTAGTACTTGAGCAATTCCTTCCATGGATCGGAGATGTCCTTGTAGGCGGCAAGCACCGCTACCAATGCGCCGAAGGTTAACTGTCCCTTGATAACCAGGTAGCCACCGATGGAAAAGAAAAAGAATGGTGTCAGTTTGTCGAGAAAGTTATTGAGAAACTTGATAAAAAACTTCAAGCGATAGATCTTTAAGCGTATCCCATAGATATTACCCATGCGCGCGGAAAAGTCGGCGAGTTCTAGCCGCGAAGTATCATGGGCATGTACCTCCTGAATGCTGGTCACGACCTCGCCGATACGCTGCGACACCTTTCTTACCTGGACGACGCGCTCCTTTCCCAGCGCATTGACCTTGCGTTGCAATTTCGGGATGAGGTAGGCCTGCAGCGGGTACAGTACGATGGCGGCGGCACCCAAAACCGGCTCCTGGAGAGCTATAAACACGAGTATTGTCAGCAGCGTTCCACCCTGGAAGGCGGGTAATGCGATCGAATCACCAATGAAACCGCCGAGTGGTTCTGCCTCGGCCGTGATCATAGAGACGATCTCGCCCTCCGACTGCTTGCGAAAGCGGGGTAGCGGAAATCGCAGTACGCGGCTAAACAGCTGATGCCGCAACCGCCGCAACATGCCTTCAGACACCACGCCCCGGTAAACGTTGACGAAATATTTGAAGCCGCCATTGATGAAGACAAGACCCAGGAAGAAGCTACACAGCACCAAGAGATATGGGATTTGATCGAGTTCGTAGCCGAGCAGCGCTCGCGGAAAATTGCTGCCCCCAATGGCCTCATTGATTATGATCTTGGGCAGGTCGAGCGAGAGATACAGGAACGGGAAAGACGCGGCGGTCACAAGCACAAGCAATATCTGTTGCCGGCGGCTGTACTTGAAAATGAACTTGAAGATGCTCGGTTCCATGATTTTCGCCTTTTCTATCGGAGCCGGAGGTGGCTCACTTCAGCCGCTCGTATTTTCGCGCGATAAATTTACGGCGGCGCTAACAGTATGAATCCACACGAACAGGTGCCTACATCTCCGACACGTATAGGTCCCCCAAGTTCTCGGCAACTTCACGGATAAATATTAAACTAATATCCGCGCTGCTACATGCGAACGCGTTCGCTCTTGGGGTCATAGAAGGGCCGAAGCGACGCACGGGCTGGAACGCGTTCGCACGCAACCTCGATCTCATAAGATCCTGCATTAACAAAGTTCGCATTCACACCATCTTCGTGCTCGACATGGCCCATGCCGATCGCACATCCAATGGTATAACCAAACATACCGGAGGTAATACGCCCGACGATCTTGCCGTCTCGCCAAATGGGCTCATCGTGATATAGCAACGGCTCCGGATCTTCCAACGAAAATTGTACAAGCCTACGCTTAAGACCCGTCTCTTTCTGACGTAGAAGCGCGTCGCGGCCGATAAAATCAGCGTCCTTATCAAACGCCACGGCAAAACCCAACCCGGCCTCGAGCGGCGTGTCCTCTTCGGTGATGTCGTCACCCCAATGTCGATAGCCTTTCTCCATGCGCAGCGAGTTCATGGCATGCATACCCACATGTTTCAGCCCCAAAGCATCGCCCGCGGCGACGATGGCATCGTAAACGCCAAGCGTGAACTCGGTCGGTATATAGAGCTCCCAACCAAGCTCGCCAACATAGCTGATGCGCGAGGCTCTGACCTTAGCGTAAGCCAGGTCTATCTCCTGCGACGTTCCAAAAGGAAAAGCGTCGTTCGACAGGTCAGCATCGGTTACGCGCGTAAGTAGATCACGCGCGCGTGGGCCCATCACTCCCAGCACGGCATGTCCCGACGTAACATCCGTTAATACCGCGTGGGCGCCGTCGGGGATGTGTCGCTGCAGCCAAACAAAATCTCTAACCTGCGTAGCGGCTGCTGTGACCACGAGGTAACTGTCCTCGGTGAGCCGAGTCACTGTCAGATCCGCTTCGATGCCACCGCGCTCATTAAGCCATTGGGTGTAGACGATCTTGCCCGGTGGCACGGCCACGTTATTGGCGCATACGTGACTCAGTATTTTTTCCGCGTCGCGCCCTTGTAGCAGGAATTTCGCGAACGACGTCTGGTCTAGTATGCCCACGGTTTCGCGTATGGCTTTGTGTTCGGCACCGGAATACTCGAACCAGTTCTGACGCCCATAGGAATATTCGTACTTCGGCTCGACCCCAGGGGGGGCAAACCAATTGGCGCGTTCCCACCCAGCCAATTCGCCGAAACAGGCGCCACGGGAAGCCAAACGGTCATGCAGCGGTGTGGTACGGATCGGGCGCGCGGTTTCCACCTGCCGAAATGGCCAGTGCATAGCATATAGCAGCCCCAGCCCCTCAATCGTGCGATCGCGCAGATAGCGGCTGTTTCCTTGAAATGGCGCCCAGCGGCGGATATCCACATCCCAAAGATCCATGGGGGGTCGACCCTTAACAATCCATTCGGCCAACACCATGCCGACACCACCCGATGATTGAATACCGATGGAATTAAAGCCGGCCGCCACGAAAAAATTCTTTAGTTCAGGCGCTTCACCCAAGATATAGCGATCGTCAGGCGTAAAACTCTCAGGCCCACAGAAAAACAACTGAATCCCGGCGTCCTTCAACATCGGAATGCGATGCAAAGCGTTATTTAAGATAGGTTCGAAGTGGTCCCAGTCTTCTGGCAACTGGTCGAATTCGAAATCTTCTGGAATGCCGTCCATGCCCCACGGTTTGGCAGCCGGCTCAAATGCGCCCACCAGCAACTTGCCGGCATCTTCCTTATAATAGGTGCAGCCATCGGGATCACGTAACACGGCCAGATCCGGGGTTAGCGCTTCTATCGGCTCAGTGACGATATAAAAATGCTCAGCCGCGTGCAGTGGCACGTTGACCCCACACATCTTGCCGATCTCCCGCCCCCACATGCCACCACAATTGACGACGTACTCGGCCACAATGTCACCCTGATCAGTCGCCACACCGGTAACACGGCCGCCCTCACGATGAATGGCGGTGACCTTCGTATGCTCATAGATCGATGCCCCACCCATTTTCGCCCCGCGCGCGATCGCCTGGGCGACGTCCATGGGGTTGAGTTGGCCGTCCTTGGGCAAAAATACCGCGCCCACCAGATCATCGGTATTCAACAGTGGCCACATGCTACGTGCATCGGCAGGGGTGATGATCTCTACTTCAAGGCCAAAACAACGCGCCATCGAAGCGCCGCGCTTTAGCTCTTCAAACCGTCCATTATTGGTGGCAAGCGACAGCGAGCCATTCTGCTTGAAGCCCGTTGCCTGACCAGTCTCCTGCTCCAAGGTTCCAAAGAGATCGCAAGTGTATTGCGCGAGCCGAGTGAGGTTATGTGACGCGCGCAACTGACCGACAAGCCCGGCCGCATGCCAAGTCGTACCACAAGCAAGAGTCTTGCGTTCGAGCAGAACAACGTCCTTCCACCCCAACTTGGTCAAATGGTAAGCGACGCTACAGCCAACAATGCCGCCACCGATAACGACAACCTGTGCCTGCGCAGGAAAATTTTTAGCCATCGCGTGCTCTCCTAGTTGGCTCTTGCTAACTACTCTCGGACACCCCATCAAGTCAGAGTGCAGCCATGACCTCGTCCCATGAGCGGCACAGCGTTACACCGACCGGTATCACAAATTCTCCATCGACTCCTGGCTTGAATAATATGGCGCGAGCGCTCTGTTCTGATAAGTGGACAAGATGACGTACGTCATCATCTATAAGTACGTTGACGCCGTGCTCCCTACAAAGCGTCTGTTTATTGCTAGCTGCAGAAGAAAAGATGTTGTTAATGGTATCAGCAGCTCCGTGCTGCTCCAGCCATGTCTTAGCAAACGCAATACGACATGGCGGACGTGCGGTGATAATATAGACCCTACTATGCAGGCTCAAGGTCCGAAGTGCGCCCAGAGCGCCAGCAATAGGCGGGGCGACGAGTGTGTAGTCACGCTCATAGACCACCGACGACATGGCTTCATAGTTCTCTACGCCGATTATGGGGACACAGGTCGTCCGATCACACTGCCAAGGTGATACCTCGAGTCCTAAGTTGTCTCGAATCCACGTCGCTTTAACAAAATTAGTATCGGCGATGGTAGCATCGTAGTCGATACCAAGACACGGCATTCGAGTTACTCGTTCACCAGCATTAGCAAAAATCTCAGCCACCGTTTACTCATTAACGCTGAAAGTGCGATATACATAATCGAGTTTTCTGTTGATGTCCTTGTTGTAGAGCTTATTGACTTTGGAGTTGTCTTTCAGTCGCCACTCGCTTGTTTTATTAGCGAGGGCCTCAGCCAAGGTCCACCTGTAGCCGAACGTCCTTGCAGACAGATTGCGGATGGCTTCCATCTGTGCCGCTGTGAACCAACTTTCATCGAGCAGATATATTTTTTCAGACTCGACTACGAACTTGCCGGTCTGCGCGTAGTACAGGGCGGCTCTGTCTTCATCATCTGTGAGCACGCGTTTTGCGTGTAACGCATCAAGGAATTGAACGCCGGAATTAAAGCTCTTACCGCGCAGTTCTTGGAGAGCCTTGATCGGGATCTTGTGCTCTGAAAGTTTCTTCAACACCGGTGCCGACAATTCATAACGGACCTCACGGTAGACTTGTTGATTGAAAACGTTCTGCAGGAAAAACAATGCGATAAAACAAACAACGGCTGAAATTACGGGCGTGGTTATCCAACCACCACCGATGTTGGCCAACACTTGCCAACGTATCTCCCGGCCGCCCCGCATAAGCCCAATACCCACCACGGCCCCAATCACCGCCTGCGAACTCGAAACCGGAACCAGGGGAATTGTCGGTAATCCATTGTTTGCAAGCAAATATTCAAGTCCCTCGGAAGCGAATAGAAAAAGAACGATCGAATGCGAAATAACAACCACCCAAGCCGCCACCGGGGACAATGGCAACAGATCTTGACCCACCGTCAACATCACTTTCTTCGAATACGTGAATACGCCGACGGCAATAGCGATCGCACCAAGCAAAAAAAGCTGTTGTATGGATGTAAGCGTAAAAAAATCGGCGACTTCGAAATCCGTAAACGATGAAACTGGCACAAAGACGCCCATAACATTAGCGATGTTATTGGCACCCAAGCTGTACGCCCCGAAGGCGCCGGCGCATATCAAGGCCAAGCGTGTGTATGCATCCAACCGAAGCAGATGGAATTTTCCCCAACCCAGGAACTGTTCCACCAACTTGAATATGGACACAGCGAGGAGGCCGGCCAGTAGCGGGCATGCCACCCAGGTGGCAAAGATCTTGATCAAAACACTGGTATCGGTGACAGAGTCACTAAACAGATTCCAACCTATGATAGCGCCGACAACCGCTTGGCTTGTGGACACCGGTAGTCCCCATTTGGTCATCATGTAGACGGTCCCGGCGGCGGACAATGCCACCATAAATGCGCCAGCAAGCGCATTAATCGAACCGAGTTCTCCCAGCGTGTGGGTAGTGCCGGCACCACTTATGACCGCACCAAGAATGACGAAAATGCTGCAGACGATGGCGGCCGTCGTGAATTTGACCATTCGTGTGCCAACCGCAGTGCCGAATACATTGGCCGCATCATTAGCCCCCAAAGACCAACCGAGAAACAGCCCACTGGTGAGAAAGAAAAGTACGGTGAGATCCATAGTCCTTTGTTCGCTAGCCAGTCTGAATGCGGGAGGTTGGTCCGGCCAACGTGATCTTTAACCCGAACGCGGAATGATATCGTCCAACACCACTAGATCTTGCGCTTAATGGCATAAATCGCTAGTGCATCAGCAATATCTTCAGCCTCATTGGCCAGTTCATCCACGCGTTCGGCGAAATAGCGGAGTTGGGTCTTGTGCGCAAGCTCGAGATCGGAGGCAAAAACGGCCCTTTTCAGCTTGGTACTGATCTTGTCAGCTTCGGTTTCAAGAAACATCACCTTACTGTTGTGATCACGCACTGCCTCGATATCTCTAAAGAATGCTCGCGCCGCTAACACCACCGCCTCGACGCATGTGACCACGGTTTCCGTAAGTTCCTTAAAGCCCCTGCGAAAACTGGCCGGAATCTCGGGCGCTTCGATGGAAAAGCGGTAGAGATTGGCTTCATAGATGTTAATCAGGTAGTCCATGGCTTCGAGCAGGCTCAGCACGTCGCCCCGCAAGTCGGGAATAAGCGTCTGTGCGTATAAGTCAGTTTCGATGGCGCGGCGTAATTCGTCGCCGCGATGCTCGATGCCCGCACACTGCTCCAGCAACGCGTCGAATTCTTTACCCTGGCCTTTCTTCAGGTAGAGCTTAACAGCACGGTTGAAGACCAGGCCGGCCTCCGAGATCTTATCCAGAAACTCATCGATCTGATTTTCGAGCGCCCGTGTTCTCGTGAATAAATGCAAAGCCATTATTATTAGTCCTTGATCTCCGGGGCACACCCCACCGTTATTTTCCCTGGATTTAGCCAGCCCCTACCGTACCATGCTTGATCGAAATCGCTACACTCTGGGTCGGACTTCGGCCATCAGCAACTTGTCGTTGTTTAAAGCGACCTGCTTTGGGCGTAACCCACCCGAAAGCAGCACAGCAGTGGCAAAAAATTGCTACAAGCGGTGTCCCCCGCAATGCCGCTGGCCCCTCTCTTTTGGTTATATTTTTTAGTATGTTACTGTTACAGCTCGTACTGTCAATCGCGCTCAGATCCGCAGTTGGTCCCAACACTGGCGCAGAATTGACTACTTGCGAAAACAGAGTGCATGGGTTGAAATTCCGTCTATCGGCGGTACTGGGCGTGCCCCAAACGCTAGCTGATCTTTTGGGACCGGCTCGGCACCATGGTTGGCGCCGACTATGACTCGTTCTTCTACGATGGCACCTGCTTGACGATCATTGGCCAATCTACGTTTATTGCTGCTTACGCCATGCCCGTTTTTATTTCACGTCTGCGACGTGTCGATCCTGCGCTTGATCGGAACATCTTCGACCCGGGCAATCTCGAAGGTCAGGTCGACTCTTCGGAACAGCCATAGACCTGAGTTTTTCTGACCGACTCCCTTACCAGCACTAAACACGGCGAAATCACTATGCGTCTCCTGACTACCTGCATCGGCGCCTACCCGAAACCTGACTACGTCACCATTCCGGACTGGTTCAAGAGTACGGAAGGCCCGGATACGCGCACACCCACCAAGGACTGGGCATCAGCGGTCGAAAAACTCGGCGATCAGGCGGAAGAAATCTTTGCCCGCGGCACCCGCGATGCGATCGAAGATCAGATCAGCGCCGGCATTGACATCCCCACCGATGGTGAGATCCGCCGGGAAGATTATATCCATTACCACTGCCGACATATCGATGGTATCGATTTCACAAAGCTAACTGAAAAGGTACTTCGCGATGGGGCTTATAGCGCGGAGTTACCGACGGTCACCGGTCCCGTGCGGGCGCGCGACCATTTTCTGCCGCATGATTGGCGGGTGGCGCAATCATTCACAGATAAACCGGTAAAGATGACCATACCCGGACCAATGACGATTTCCGATACCATCGTCGATCATTACTATGATGACCCGGCACGGTTCGGTGCTGAACTCGCCAACGCACTCAACTTTGAGGTACTGGCTTTAGCGGACGCGGGTTGCAAAAACATCCAGATCGACGAGCCCCTATTTGCGCGGCGGCGACAAGACGCGCTCGAGTTCGGCATTGAGAACTTAGAACGCGCCTTCCATGGCTGTCCCGCCGGCGTGGTACGCACCATGCATATGTGTTGTGGTTACCCAGACCGACTCGACAACCCTAACTATCCTAAAGCGCCTCCGGAATCTTATTCGCAGCTGGCTGATGCAGTCGAGCAGTCATCCATCGATGCTGTATCTATCGAAGACGCACACCGACACAACGACTTGACCCTGCTGGAGCACTTCGAAACGACAACCGTCATCCTCGGCGTCGTCGCTATCGCCAAGAGCCATATTGAGTCTGCGGAGGAGATTCGCTCACGCCTACAACAGGCCCTGGAACACATCGACGCCGAACGCCTGATAGCAGCGCCGGATTGCGGCCTTGGTCTATTAGGTCGTGAGCGCGCGATTGCCAAACTCCGAAATCTCTGTACTGCCGCCCACTCGCTAGGTAAGTAATGGCAAATATAATGCTAAGCGCTTTGCTTAGGCTTTAGCTTCGCCTCGATTAAATACATCACGATTGCATTGTCCTGCCCGAACTCCAGATGATAGGCGTCGGACATCTGTTCGACGCGGCGAATCTGATCGATATTCTCGTCGAACGCTGGACCAAAATAGTGAAAACTAAAATCAATGACTCTCGATTCCAGACCAGCTGCCTCCATAAGCTCAGCTGTCGCAAGCTGACTAAGAATCGAGATCTGCATGAGGTAGGCAGTACCCTCATCGGCCAATATATCGGGTAGCAGCCGGATCAAGTGGTCGAGTAGATTCCTGCCCCAGAAATCCACGGGCCGATGTCCGATGAACTCTCCCATCGGATCTACCGGCATCTGGTACAGACTAGCCACAACCAAATCGTATTTCTGCTCGGGCAGGTAAGTATACAGATCCACCGCCTCGCCGCTAACACGATCGGCGACGTTGTTGCGAAATGCATTGGCAAGCGTATTGGCGACCGCTTCGCGTTGGATGTCGACCGCGTGTACTTGGTGCGCACCGTTTAGGGCGAGCTGTATTGTCAAGATCCCGGTGCCGCAGCCGACGTCGAGACATCGCTTGCCCTTGCCGACACCTGAGCTGAAAAGATGCTTCCACAACAAAAAGCTTCCCTGGGTGGGCTGGAACACCCCACGGTCACAAACGATTTCAGGAAAACTAAGCGGAAACAGATCGCGTTGTTTGTCGTCAAGCCAACGTGCCGGCGCTTTCGCCTTTCGGTCAGCCCTGACCTTGGCGCTGGTCGAATCTTTAGCAACACGACTAGAGGTGCGACCAGGTTTTGTGTTCACCAGTGCTCGCCGCGCGGCATCGATGTGTTCGGGGGTAACACCACAACAACCACCGACAATCTGTGCCCCCTCTTCACGCCATTGCAGCGCCAATCGCGCGTAGTCCTCGGGGCCGACGCTATCATCGAATTTCCAACCCGGGTCTAGGTAATGGCCGAGATTGGGGTAGACCCCAAGCGGCAGATCAGTAAAGTCTCGCAACCAAGGTAACATATCGGGCACGTGATCGATGGGCAAGCAATTGATCATCAGCCCACCGATACCCATTTTTTCGAACTGCCGAGCCGCACGCCCAAACAGATCGCCTTCCGGGCCACCCCAATGTTGGCCATACACGCCACAAACGCCCTGACGGCAACGACGAAAACTAAGCCACACCGGTAGCCCCGTGCCAAGCATCATCTCTATGGCGGGAAACGTCAGATTCTCACGGATGAGTGATAATGTCTCCATCAAGATGAGGTCGGGCGGGTCTTCCTCGAACACACGCGCCAACAGTTCGAGCGTGCCTTGTCGCTGCACGTTGTCCACGTCGCCATTGAGACTAAACGCCACCGCACATTGGTCTTTCTTGCCGGCTTCGTCGATCGCCTGGCGTACGAGTCTTACGCCAAGTCTCGCTATGTCCATCCAGTGGCTCGGACCGGCCGAGCCAACCGATGTGCGCGCCTCCATTTCTGGCGCGTTCATGATTGCCCAAGTATCGGTGGAAACGATATTGCAGCCGGCATCGATATATCGACGGTGGACTTCTAAGGTAGCACGCGGTGCATTATATAGACCCCAGGTTCCCCACAGTTGCTTGTCACTAAGGCGGAAGTCTTTGAGGCCAATTTGCTGCAATTCGGTAGCGATGCCACCATCCAGAATTACACACTGGTGGTCCGCAATGAGCTGTTGGATCCGCTGGTAAGGGTCAGAGTAGCTGTTAGGCATGATCACTGGGATGCGTGCAGATTGCTCCCGCTACGCCGCTCGAAAGTTCGCTCAGGTCAGCCAGTTTTCGTCGAAGTGTTTCCGTGTCCAGCTTTTCCAAAGGCAGATTGACAAAAACGGACAGGGTATTGTTGATACGTCCATATATCTCGGTGAAGAACGCCTGTGTTTCGGCTTCCGTGCCCTCGAATTTCGCCGGATCGGGTAAGTCCCATTGCGCAGTAACCGGCTTGCCTGGCCACACCGGGCAGGCTTCACCCGCGGCCTGATCGCAGACGCTAATGACAAAATCCATGGTTGGGGCATTCTCGCCGCAGAACTCATCCCAGCTCTGGGATCGCAGATCCGCTATGGGATGCTCAAACCGAGTCAGCAACGCCAGCGTATGCGGGTTGACGCTGCCGCTAGGATGACTACCGGCGCTATAGGCAGAAAAACGACCCTGTCCGATACGATTGAGGATGGACTCTGCCATGATGCTGCGACAGGAATTGCCGGTACACAGGAACAGGACCTTATATAAGGTATCACTCACACGACACCACTCACGGCCGGCAGCAAGTACTGGAATCCGATTGGTTCTCTGCACTCGCCTCTACGAGGCGCGGCACATCAGCAGACACGATCGTGTCATCGCCATAAACCGTTTTATCGGCGTAACTATAGAAAGTCTCCCAAGGTGTTCCCTGAGGATCGGCCACCCAAGCCTTGTCCGAAACAACGTAACAGCAAGTAGCTTGATTTTGTCTAAACATACCCTTATCCGCAGCCTCAAGTCGAGCGGTAATCTCCGTTAGCTCATCGCTACTATCGACCTGTATACCAAGATGATCAATCCCGATACGATTGCCGCCGTGAGTCGAAACCACAAAATTTACACGCGGATCGTCTAACAACCATTTGGCGTAGTCGCTCTTTTCGAGCGTAGGCTTCTCGCCGAACAAGATAGTATAAAACTCGACGGACCCAGCGAGATCCTCAACCCCAATGTGAACGTGTAGTCTTTTCATTGCTTACTCCTTTGTGCCGAAACGCTACGCTTTCTAGACGAGCTCGACAGTAGTGCTTGTGAACGGACGGCTGAGTACCCCTGACAGCAATCCTCGGTTAAGAACGCAAGCAGGTCGCCCATACCCTCAAAATCAGTCGCATAATAGATCTGTCTGCTTTCTCGTCGCGACGTCAGTAGGCTGGCACGTTCCAGTTCTTTCAAATGGAAAGACAGAGTCGCCGGCGCTACACTGATTTCCTCACCGATAGCGCCGGCCGCGAGTCCGGTTGGGCCGACCTTCACCAGCAACCGAAATATGCGCAATCGGGTTTCCTGCGCAAGCGCCGCCAATGCCGTAAGGACTTGCTTAGTGTTCATATTTCGATATTATTGGAAATATCGAAATATATCAAGTAGCGTTAAACCTTGGCGCGGCCCAAGGAGGCAACGTGATCGACACTCTCCAAGAAGGCGCGCACGATGCGAAGTCGTCGACGCTCCTGCAGACATACGACATGCTCAGTAATCTCCAGGCGCACATCGCGTACGCGCAACGCAGTCAGGCGCTTATCGCGGTCAAACTCAGCTTCCGACACCACGCCGATACCGAGCCCGGCTGCGACCGCCTCGCGCACCGCTTCGCGGCTCTCGATCTGCATGACCGCCTGCGGTCGCACATTTGCCTTCGTCAAGGCCGCTTGAAAGATCTGCCGCGTCACCGACGCTGCCTCACGTAAGATCATGCGTTGCGCGCCCACCTCCGCCAGACGAATCGACGAACGCTTGGCCCACGGGTGGGTACGCGGTACAAACAGTACCAAACGGCTACGCCGGTAAGGGACAGCAAAGAACCGTGGATCATCATCGACCTTGGCCAATACGGCGACGTCGATCCTGTGATTGCGAATGTCTTCTAAGACCTTGTCCGCGTTGCCCATCGACAGCGACACGTCGAGACCCGGATGGCGCCGGTTAAACGCGGCCAGAATTGGAATGATATGATGCGGGCCGTCTGCACCAACTTTGATTTGGCCCCCTTGCAACTCGCGCGCGGCCCCCAGTAGATCCTCAGCCTCCTCCTCCAAAGTGAACAGGCGTTGGGTGATCGCGAACAAGGTGTCGCCGATTTCCGTCGGCACCACGCGCCGACCACGTCGATCGAAAAGCTGTACGCCATAGGCCGACTCCAACGCCTTTACCTGGCTCGATATGGTCGGCTGGGTCACACGCAGCGCCCGTGCTGCGGTCGAGAAACTACCTTCCCGTGCCACCGCATGAAATGCGCGCARATGTAGTGAATTCATTTTATAGACCTGATCTATTTTGAATRTTTATCATAGTGATTTGACTTATGAGTAGCAAACCGCTGATMGTACGCGCGCTTTTGYCRCACCGRGSGCMGCCAATGCCGGAAAAACCCAGAGATCCSTATCTTCNTAACCCCGGGCCCGCTGACCACGTCGGCCAGCGTCAAGGCCGCCATGCTCCATGACTGGCGGTCGCKCGACYWTGAGTTCATTGCCGCCAACCGTCGCCTGCGCGAGCGCCTGGTCGCACTGGCCGGCGCCGAAGACACCCATGTGTGCGTGCCGCAACAAGGCCCCTGCGGCGTACTAAGTTAGCCGGTGCCTTACTGCAATCAGTGCAAGCGCCAGCTTGATTCATCCACAACGCATTGATGTTAAAGGACTACCTTGCTGTCGCTTTTTGCAATGTCTATCCCGGTATCAGGCAAGTATCGAGGGATTTGGCGGGCGCAAACAGTGCAGCTGAATGTTTCGCTTTTCCTACCCCGAACGGGTAGGCTAGAGTGGTTGGGAGAGAGCCGGCAACACCACAACACTATCTCATTCGGATCACATAATATCTTGGCTGTGAACACCGAACTCAGCATTGCCGCACACCGGCAATTTGCGGCGAGTCTTTGGTGCAAGCGGTCCAGCCCCGGGAGAGATGTTACCTGAGGAGGACTCACATGAATGACAAGACTAAAATCTCGCGCGCTTTACGCGACGGTTCGCGGCGCTCGTTTCTCAAGAAGTCCGCCGTAGTCGCCGCAGCTGCCGCGACTGGACCCTGGATCGTCAATTCACTCGCGGCGTCGAAGGAGGTGAAAGTCTTCGCCTGGGTGGACTACGTCAACCAGGACATGATCGATGGCTTCGAGAAGGAAACCGGCATCAAGGTCAATCTCACCACCTTCGGATCCAACGATGAAGCCGAGCAAAAAACCAAGGCTTCCGGGGGCAAAGGCTGGGATGTCATCTTCCCGTCCGTCACCAACCGGGCGAACTACGAGGACCCCAATGCCCCGGGCGGTATCTGGCTGGCGCCCATCGACGAGAAACGGGCCAATCTCAAGGCCATCATCCCCTCGTTCTTGCGTGATTCGATTGCGCTAGGTGCCGTGTATCGCGACAAGCGCTATCTGATTCCGTTCGACTGGGGGACCGAGGGCATCACCTTCAACTCCAAAGTCCTGAACCTGAAAGACGCCGAGGTCTCCTACGGTGATCTGTGGCGACCGGAGGTCAAGGGCAAGGTCGCCTTCCGGCAGAAATCCGTCATCATGGGTACGGGGTTATACCTGGACTCCAYCGGCGTGGTGAAATCCAATCGCATGCTCGACGTCTACAAGTCCGAAGMRGRCGCGCGGCGTGTRTGGTCCGMGAYCACRGASTGGATYATCGARCGCAAGGACTGGTTCGGYGCCTTCTGGAACAAYGCCACCGARGCCACGTCYGCCTTCAAGGATGCTGGSGCSGTRATCGGGCAGACGTGGGATACCACSGGYCTGTTGCTCGCCCARGAGGACTCGGCCTACAAGTACCGAGCRCCCAAGGAAGGYATCATCACMTGGCTCGACTCCGTYGGCATYCTGGCTGGYGCSGAGAACSTCGACGAGGCKTACAAGTTCATCAACTACATCTTGACMCCGAAAGTYGGCGSCAYGWTSTCCAACAAGACGGGATACAACTCCGCSGTCGCCGGTTCATCRGARTWCACCTCRGANWCSKWMRAGCGGNNCAGYWSGMRKRSSKMKAYCGMYMTNNCGTRTKSMGYMWYMTGYGGTGGTGGCAGGCCGACACGCCGTGGTTCGCTCCCATGCGCTCGGAGTTCGTCGAGAAGATCAGCAACGCTTGACGATGGATTTTTTACGACCGTGTCGGGGCCGCTCGCTTTAGGCGGCCCCGTGTTTTAACGAGACGAGCCACTGCGCTGGCGAACGGCCGCGTCCGTGCGACGGCCGAGTACGTTGTTGATTCCGGCTTACCGGCACAAGGTACGTCTTATGCAACTGGCGATATAGGTAACGAAGGGTAGCTGACAAATGAACAGCCTTTGCCAAAAGCTTGGGGATGTGTCCCCCAGAGTCCGGGTCCGCTGGTGCTCTAATGAGTGCCAATGA
>LXTK01000214.1 GCA_001643475.1 Proteobacteria bacterium SPGG2
GGCGATACACGTCGCCTAACAAAGCCTTGCAGCGGACGCCCACCCGCCACACCCGCTATTTGATACCCTTCATCAAGACGAGAATGTCGAAAGATGTCCTTTTATGAGCGGGGGCCCGAGTTAGAAAGACAGTATGTGTACTGTGAGCGACAGCTAAATGCCAGATAGAAAGCGATCGAGGTCGCTACTCGAACGCGCCTATGGTTTGCAAACCGGTGACGAAGCCCTGTCCCTCTATCGTGATTGGGCCACATCCTACGACACTGATCTTGTCGACCCACTTGGTTATGTTGGGCCACGGCGCGTCGCCGATATCGTTGCCGCCCGCTGTCGCGATTTCAATGCACACATTCTGGATGTCGGTTGTGGCACCGGTCTTGTCGGCGATCGTCTTGCTTATCTCGGCTACACGAAGATGGATGGCTTGGATTTTTCCCAGGAAATGCTGGAGGTGGCGCGTACTAAGAATGTCTACGCTGCCCTGATTAACGCCGATTTGACACAGAAGCTTTCGATCGAAAGCGCATCTTACGACGTCATCGTTTCGTGTGGCACCTTCACCCACGGCCATGTTGGGCCAGAGGCCTTCGATGAACTTCTCCGCATCACCCACACTGGCGGTATCTTTTGTGTTTCGATTAATACGGAAATCTACGAGAGCAACGGTTTCGCCGATAAATTGAGCGACTTGGAAAAGGCCGGCCAGATTTTCGTAGAAAGCCGGGTGACGATTCCGTTAATGACAAAGGAACCCGTGAACGGGATCATCGTAACCCTTGAAAAACCGACCACTGCGTCGGCGAGATCCTTCATCTTATGGTAATTGATCACGACCTTCGCTCCCTCGGCCGAAAATCGCAGTGCGATCGCCTTCCCTATGCCCCGCGAGCTGCCCGTGATAATCGCCACCTTGTCTTTGAGTCTCATCATTGCCTCCTGATCCCATTTATTTCTACGGGAAGATGTTCATTGTTCTGACTCTCATTTGGCTATTGTGTAGAGGTACACGCACGACGTGAATGATAGGTAATCTAGTTGCCGGGGGCTTGCGCCGCCAAGCGCTAGGGGAACATTTGGCGGCTATTCTGGTAATCCGGCCTTACGCAGACCGGCCAGATATGGCTCTAATCCACCTTCGTGTTTGGTCGGCAATGCCTTTTTCAAATAAGACAGGGTGAGATCGGGCTTTTCTTTCAAGGCCGCAGCAACCTCGTTGCGTGCATCATCCAATCGGTCAAGATTCGCGCTGGCCGCCGCTAGCACCGCGTGAGGCCAATAGCCGGACGATCGTGGAATCTGCATGGTCTTGTGGGCCCAGAGGACCGCGTCCTCGTTTTCTCCCGCAAGCATCAAGGTCAACGCATGCGTGATAGTAAATGCCCACAGCAGTGGATCACGCGGACTAAGCTTTTCCGCTTTCTCGAAGAAGCCTTTAGCCTCATCCGGCTTTCCTGACAGGGCCAACGCAAATCCCAGGCCGTGATAAGACTGCGCGAAGCTCGGATTAAGCTCCAGGGATTTTTCGAGCGCTGCAATAGAATCATCATGCTCGCCAAGCATCATGTGTATGCGTCCGGCCGCAAAATAGGCCACCGCATCCTTGTCATCGCACTGAAGCGCCTTCTTCGCCGCGGCCATACCCTCGGCGAGCCAATGATCGGGGTTATCCACCCAACCCATAATGACGTGGATGTAGTGGCTGTAGGCGAGGTAGGCATAAGCGGCGGCGAACGACGGGTCAATGTCAACGGCACGCCGCAATAACTCAACCGCAACAGCTACCTTGTCCTTTTCAAAGCTCCACAGGCACCAAAGCGCGCGTTGATAGGTTTCCCAGGCGTCCAGATTTTCTGGCGGCTTGTTGACGGCGCGTTCTCGCTCGGCCGCACCTAGCTCGGGCTCTAAGGCCCCTGCGATTGTCTGAGTCATCTCGTCCTGGAGATCGAAGATATCCTTCATTTCCCGATCGTACCGTTCCGCCCAAACGTGATGGCCGGTGCTGGCGTCAATCAACTGCGCGGTGATGCGCACCCGGTTTCCCGATTTGCGCACACTGCCTTCCAGCACATAGCGTACCCCAAGGTCGCTTGCGACCTGTTTAATATCCACCGCCTTGCCCTTGTAGGTAAAGGTGCTAGTGCGAGCGATGACCATGAACCAGCGGATTTTCGACAATGCGGTAATGAGGTCCTCGCTAATGCCGTCGGCCAGGTATTCCTGTTCGGGATCGCCAGACATGTTGTCAAATGGAAGCACCGCGATCGATGGCTTCTCCTTTATCGAAGGTTTGTCGGGTTGCGATGGATCGCCCCGAATGTTCAGGTTTACCAGCTCCGGTTGCCAGCGATACACATGGATGGGCTTGGCGATATTCTTAAACGACTCATCCCCGCCATCCCCAAAATCGACATCAACCTTGCCGGTAACCTGGTCATAAACCGCTGATGAAATGCAGATTCCACCGGGTTGCGCCGCCGGTTCCAGGCGTGCCGCAAGGTTAACGCCATCGCCGTAGATCTCCCCCCGATCTTGTAATACCTCACCAAGATTAACGCCAATGCGTATCTGGACCTTGTCGTCCGCGGGTACACTTTCATTACGCTTGCCTAATTCGATTTGTATGGTCACGGCTGCATTTACTGCTGCCACCACACTGGAGAATTCGGCCAGGATCGCATCGCCGGCATAACGCAACACGGTACCGCCACCGGACTTGATAGATTCAGTGGCAAAGTCCAGGGCGTCCATGACCCTTCGATGAGTGCCGAGCTCGTCACTACCCGTCAGGCGGGTGTAGCCGGCGACGTCGGCATAGAGGATTGCGACGAGCTTACGTATGGCAGTTTCTTTGGACATGGGACGTTGACTTAGGCAGTGTTTAACCAATCCCTCGGTTTCAAGAAGATCTCATATAACTTCGCTTCCGGCGATCCTGGTTCGGGTTGCCAGTCGTAGCGCCAGCTCACCTGCGGTGGCAACGACATCAATATCGATTCTGTGCGACCCCCGGATTGCAGGCCGAACAGGGTACCGCGGTCATACACCAAATTGAACTCGACATAGCGGCCCCGACGGTAACACTGAAAATCGCGCTCGCGCTCGCCGTAGGGCGTGTCTTTGCGTCGCTCGACGATGGGCAAATAGGCCGGTAACAACTGATCGCCAACACTTTGCGTGAATCCAAAGCAATGATCGAAGCTGTTTTCGTTTAAGTCGTCGAAGAACAGGCCGCCGACACCGCGCGGTTCGTTGCGGTGCTTGATGTAGAAGTACGCATCGCACCACTTTTTGAAGCGCGCGTAATAATCCTTGCCGAATGGATCGCACGCGGCTTTGGCTGTTTTATGCCAATGGACGGTGTCGTCTTCGAAACCGTAGTAGGGAGTGAGATCAAAGCCGCCACCAAACCACCACACCGATTCCACATCGGCTTTGCTGGCGATAAAGAAGCGCACGTTGCAATGACAAGTCGGCACGTAGGGGTTATGCGGGTGGATCACCAACGACATGCCCAGGGCGTCGAAGCTGCGGCCCGCCAGTTCTGGCCGTTGCGCAGTGGCCGACGGTGGCAGATGCTCGCCGAGCACATGCGAGAAATTCACCCCGGCTTGCTCAAACACACTACCGCCAGCCAGTATGCGTGTCTGTCCGCCACCACCTTCGGGGCGTTCCCAACTGTCTTGGCGAAAGCGACCCGTGCCATCTTCGCGTTCGAGCGCCGCCGTAATATGGTCTTGTAGCGCGACCAGATATTGCTTAACGGCTTCAACGCTTGGTGTACTCATTTCGAACTGCCTCAGCCGGGCCGAATAATCTTACCGGTTACCCCGTCGGTGATCGGAGTTGGTTTTTCAAGCTTACCGATCTCTCCCGGGAGTACATAATCGATTTGATCACCGAAACAACGTGAGACTTCATCTGCGCTCTCGGCTGGTGACTCGCCGCCGCGGTTAGCACTGGTAGATACAATCGATATGCCGGCCTGCCGGCATAGCGCCGCCGCCTGCGGGTGCGAGGTGACGCGAACGGCAATACGGGCATGACTACCCGTAATCCAAGCCGGTGCGCTCGGCGTGGGCTCGAGCAGCCAAGTGTAAGGTCCGGGCCATGTTACCAGTGCCTTGCGTGGGAATCTTGCAACGTAGGGAGACAGTTGTTCGATTGCGGTGGCAATGAGAATTAGTCCGCTTTCGACATCTCTTCGCTTCAGGCCTAACAGCCGCAACACGGTCGATTCGTTGGTGGGGTCGCAGCCGAGCCCAAAGCAAGACTCAGTCGCGTAGGCTACGATGCCGCCTTGATGCAATACGTTGGCGGCGTGGGCCAGGTCAAGCGTCGACAACGCGGGTCAATTCTCCAGTCTCTTCCCCACCGCTTGGTCTTTGGCGACGATATCCGCTGCTGTTTGCGCGCGGTCGTCGGCAAGGCGTCTTATCACGTCAGGATCGGACAGCCCCAAAATCTGGGCCGCGAGGTAGCCGGCATTTTTCGCACCATTGCTACCGATGGCGACGCAGGCAACCGGTATGCCGCCCGGCATCTGTACCGTCGACAACAAGGCGTCTTGTCCTTTAAGGGGGCCGCTGTCCATGGGTACACCGATGACCGGTTTCAGGGTAAGGGCCGCGACCGTGCCGGAGAGATGATTGGCGAGACCAGCGGCTGAGATAAAAACTGCGCAGCCYCGGCTATCGGCATCTTTCACGTAGGCATGGGTAATATCTGGCGTGCGGTGGGCSGAYGMAATCTTTACTTCGTAGGGAATGCCGAGTTTGTCCAGAACCKCCAACGTCTTTTGCATTGTCGGTAAATCCGAATCGGAGCCMATGATTACAGCAACAAAGGGTTTAGCCACTTCCAAGCCTCTCTTGGTTTGCGATCACGTCGTAGATTCGCGGGCGATGGCGCGATAGCCGATGTCGCGGCGGTAGTATACGTCCTTCCAATTAATCCGTTGTGCCAGTTCGTAGGCCTTGGTTTGCGCGCTAGTCACGGTTTCGCCAAGTGCGGTGACACATAACACGCGCCCGCCTTCGGTAACGATTTGTCCATCGCGCTCGGTGGTACCGGCGTGAAACACTTTTTGGGAATCGTCATCGTTTGAGGTCAATCCGCTGATTACGTAACCCTTGCTATAACTACCAGGATAACCGCCGGATGCCATCACCACACCTAACGCAACCCGTGGATCCCAGTCGATTGTCATCTTATCCAGTTGTCCGCGCAAGGCGGCAGCGATCAGTGCCACCAGATCAGATTTGAGGCGCAGCAACACCGGCTGTGCCTCGGGGTCGCCAAACCGACAGTTGTACTCCAATACCTTTGGTATGCTATCGGCAGTGATCATCAGACCGGCGTAAAGAAAGCCTGTATAAGGATTACCTTCGGCGGCCATGGCCTGTACTGTCGGTTCGATAATCTCGGCCATTATTCGTGCTTGTAGTGCTTCTGTGACCACCGGCGCCGGTGAGTACGCACCCATACCGCCGGTGTTAGGGCCTCGATCACCGTCGTCGTGTGCCTTGTGGTCCTGGGAGGTGGCGAACGGCAGTATGTGTCTGCCGTCCACCATGACAATAGAGCTCGCCTCTTCGCCACGCAGGAATTCCTCGACCACTACGCTTCGGCCGGCATCACCGAAGGCATCACCGCTTAACATGTTGCGCGCTGCGTCGATGGCCTCAGGTATTGTCTCAGCCAGTACCACACCCTTGCCGGCGGCCAACCCATCCACCTTGATGACGATAGGCGCGCCTTGTGACTCGATATATGCGGTGGCGGCTTCGAGATCTGTGAACCTCCCATAAGCCGCGGTCGGAATGTTGTGACGTGCGAGGAAATCCTTGGTGAAGCCCTTGGAGCCCTCGAGCCGCGCCGCCGCTTTGCTTGGCCCAAAGCAGGCAAGCTTGGCCACTTGAAAGGCATCGACGATACCGGCCACGAGCGGCGCCTCGGGGCCGACTATGGTGAGATCGATCCGTTCGCGTTGTGCTAATTGCAATAGTCCATTGATATCGGTGGCTTTGATCGGGACATTGCTGACTTTTGGTTCCAGTGCGGTGCCGGCATTACCAGGCGCGACATAGACCTCACTAACCTTTGGCGACTGCGCCACCTTCCAGGCCAGCGCATGTTCCCGACCGCCACTTCCGATAACTAGGATTTTCATGTTGGTGACAGTGCTTAATGCCTGAAATGGCGCATGCCGGTAAACACCATAGCGATACCATGCTCGTCGGCGGCGGCGATCACCTCTTTGTCGCGTACCGAACCACCGGGCTGAATAACGGCGCTAATACCCGCTTCAGCCGCTTGATCCAGCCCGTCGCGGAACGGGAAGAACGCATCAGACGCCATCACCGCGCCCTTAACCGTAAGCTGTGCGTCCGCCGCCTTGATGCTGGCAATGCGGCTGCTCACTACCCGACTCATCTGTCCGGCACCAACCCCGATCGTTTGTCCATCGCGCGCATAGACGATGGCGTTGGATTTCACGAACTTGACGACCTGCCAGGCAAATAGCAGATCTACTAACTCGCGATCGTTCGGTTTGCGCGCGCTAACCATCTCTAGATCCGTTGCTTCCACCGTGCCGCGATCTCGATCTTGAA
This sequence comes from Proteobacteria bacterium SPGG2, assembly GCA_001643475.1. GTDB lineage: Bacteria > Pseudomonadota > Gammaproteobacteria > Acidiferrobacterales > SPGG2 > SPGG2. The sequence continues at coordinate 6,612 of LXTK01000214.1, forward strand.
CCAGCAGGCCGCCTGCGACACGTTTGTAGTCAAACCCTTCGGTTCCATCGGCATCGGCGATTCCACATTCCATCACCCGGATATTTTCTTTGCTCGCTAGAACTTCTCGAGCGCCGTGGTCAATCTGTGGGGCCGCGATTACCTCTACGAATTGGCGATCGATAATCGACTTCGCGGTCTGCGCATCTAACGGTTGATTGAACGCGATAATGCCACCAAACGCCGAGGTCGGGTCGGTCTGGAAGGCACGATCGTAGGCGAGTGCGATGCTCTTTGCGATAGCGACGCCGCACGGGTTGGCGTGTTTGACGATAACACATGCTGGCCTAGAGAATGTCCCTGCACATTCGAGCGCCGCATCGGTATCGGCGATGTTGTTATACGACAACGTCTTACCCTGGAGTTGCTTGGCGGCCGCGACGGTGCCGCTTGGGGCCCGCCGTTCCACGTAGAAGGCCGCCTTCTGATGCGGGTTTTCACCATAGCGCATGTCTGCCGCCTTGATGAACTGCATGCTATAGCTAGTACCAAAATCGAGTTCGTTGCAATTACCTTTGTCATCCAGTTGCCAGCGACTGAGGTAATTGGCGATTACACCATCGTAATGTGCAGTGTGCTCGAATGCCTTTACCGCCAGCTTAAAGCGACTGCTATCGCTTACTCCGCCGCCATAGCGTTTCATTTCATCAACGATAAGAGCGTAATCGGCTTGGTCCACAACCACGGTAACTGCATCATGGTTTTTCGCCGCCGCGCGCAACATGGTAGGTCCGCCGATGTCGATGTTTTCAATTGCCAGACGGAGGTCGCAATCTTCTCTCGCTATAGTTTGCTCAAACGGGTATAGGTTCACGACCACAAGATCGATAGGCTCGATGTTATGAGTCTGTAAGGCTTGCATATGGTCTTGGAGGTCGCGTCGTGCAAGCACACCACCGTGGATCCTGGGGTGTAAGGTCTTAAGTCGACCATCGAGCATTTCCGGCGAGCCAGTGTAATCGGAAATCTCGGTAACACTGATGTTATTGTCAGCAAGCAGTTTAGCGGTTCCTCCCGTGGATAGGATTTCTACACCGAAGTCTGCTAGTTCTCGCGCAAACTCGACGACACCACGTTTATCGGAAACGCTAATTATGGCGCGCTTTATTGCCGGCATGGATATTTAGGCCGAAGAGTCTTTAGGAAATACAAGTTCGGCGACAACTCTGTGACAGTCGCGAACTGCCGCGTTGTAAACAGGCTATCTCTTTCGTTTGGTCTTTTTGCGTGGTATGCCGTTGCTAAGACCATGGGACTTGAGTTTCTTACGCAAGGTGTTGCGATTGATGCCAAGCATCTCCGCTGCTTTGCACTGGTTGCTGCCGGTATGGTTCATGACCATTTCGAGCAACGGTTTTTCCATCTGCGCGAGCACCATATCATAAAGATCGATCGCATCCTCGCCATCCAATTCGCGGAAGTAGCGTTCAAGTGCGTTCTTGACGCACGCTGCCAGTGGTCCTTCGCTACCGGTTGTCATGCCGCAAGCTCCACGCTTTTTAGCTGACGGGCGAAGAACGCACGCGTTATGGCGAGTTGTTCTTTCGCACTCTCGACGCGATTCACGGTCTGCCGGAAAACGGCGCTGCCCGGGTGTCCCTTGCTATACCAAGAGATGTGCTTACGTGCCACCCTTACACCGGTATGCTCACCGTAGAACGAATACAGATTGTTTAGGTGTCCGAGCAGCGTATCCCGTACCTCTTCAACTGAGGGCTCAGGACGTCTGCACCCTGTCTTCAGAAAATGATCGATTTCCCTAAAAATCCATGGCCGTCCTTGGGCGGCGCGACCGACCATGATGCCGTCGGCACCGGTGTATTGAAGCACTAAGGCCGCTTTCTCGGGGGTAGTTATATCGCCATTGGCGATAACGGGGATCCCCACTGCCGTCTTGATTGCCGCAATCGTATCGTATTCGGCATCTCCCTGATAAAGACAAGCGCGGGTACGGCCGTGGACCGCTAATAGCTGAATACCGCTGTCCTCGGCGATGCGGGCGATGGTAACGCCGTTACGGTGGGCAGTATCCCAACCAGTGCGGATTTTCAGGGTAACGGGCACCTCTACCGCCCCAACCACTGCTTCCAGAATTCTTCCAACCAACGGCTCATCTTGCAGCAACGCGGAACCGGCCATGACATTGCATACCTTTTTGGCCGGACAACCCATATTGATATCGATGATCTGGGCGCCGCGATCGACATTATACTTAGCTGCATCAGCCATCATGCGGGGGTCCGCGCCCGCAATCTGTACCGACCGAGGCTCTAATTCACCCTCGTGATTTGCACGACGTAGTGTCTTTTCGCTGCCCCAAAGCAATGAATTGGACGACACCATTTCGGACGGCGCCATGCCTGCCCCTACCTGTTTACATAACTGGCGGAAAGGTTTGTCCGTGACACCCGCCATGGGCGCCAGAAACAGATTGTTCTTCAATGTATACGGACCGATCTGCACGGCGTTGTTGTTGTCCAGGATCGCAGATGGAAAGGGGCGCATCATAACCAAAAAAGGCGGCGGCGCAAACGATCTATTTGAACTGATTGATTCGCAATCAAAGATACTTGTTGAAATATAGCAACTCTAAAGCGGGGTAGAGAGGGTACGATAAAAATTTATCGCCCTAGCAACCGAATCTCGTAGCCACCAGGTTTGGGATCAGGATTACTGATGTCTAATAGACTGTCAACAACGACATTGGGAACCATGTTATCGCCGACGTCGGCAGATTTGAGGTATTCGGTGGGTGAAAATGTGCGTCGCGCGACGACTTCACCGGCACTGTTGGTCAGCGTAATTTCCATTAGCGGAAAGGGCTGTGGAAATTCAGCACGATTAACGAGGGCAGCGCGAACGCGCAGCGCTTGTTCCTGATTAGGGTGTGGCGCGACTGTGGTCCGCAGGAGTTCTATCAGCCCTACATCTTGTTTGGCTTGGACCTCGCAACCGAGCGAGGCGCATACCCGGGTTACCACGGGCGCTAATTGCGGGTAGCGGGCGAGTTCGGTGGGGTAGAAATAGACGATTTGCCCGACTAGTACGACAGATAATGCGACTGTACCGATCAGCCAAACCAATGGGGCTACACGCCACCGCCGTTTTCCACTCAACAGTTGGGCGACGTCGGCGCTGACAAACTCTTCCTCCAACGATGAACCCGGATCATCGTCGCCACGCCTGGCCGATTTGACTCGTTTGGTTGGACTTTCTTTCTGCTTAAGCGCCTTCTTTTGCTTTGATTTGGGCGTTTGCTTAGTAGTGTCCCGTTTTTGCGTTTTCTTCTGGCTTGGTGACGCGTCCACAAGGTGCCGATCACCGCGAAATACCTCCGAACAGTGCCCGCAGCGGACTAGGCCTTTTCGGGCTTTCAATTGCGCCGACGTTAGCGCAAAAGTGGTACCGCACGCCGGACACAGGGTGCGAAGTGTTTTTTTCATTTATTCGCAGGATGGCGCTTAGACATCGCCAGCATGACCCAGCGATATCCTGCATCTTCACGTTGTACCTGCGCCTCTATCACTAGTTCCCGCGCATAACAGGCGCAGACGGCGCTTGCCTGAGATTCCAATAGTCCCGAGAGAACGAGATTTCCACCGCTTCTGATTAATGTGGTTAGTTTAGGGGCGAGCTCTATCAGGGGTTGCGCGAGGATGTTGGCCAAAACGATGTCGGCTTGTAGTCGTGGTGGCAACGATTCGGGTGTGAGGCTCCGGTAGCGCTTCGATACAGCGTTGTGAACCGCATTTTCCTGGCTAACCTGAAGCGCGCGCGCATCATTGTCTATACCCCAGGCACGTAGAGCGCCAAGCTTTAACGCCGTGATGGCAAGGATCCCAGACCCGCAGCCGTAATCGATGACGTCATTATTAACGATATCCCGCTCCGCCAGCCACTCTAGACACAAACATGTGGTTGAATGGGTGCCGGAACCAAAGGCCAAACCCGGGTTTATGTAGACATTGGTTGCTGCTGGTTGCGGTGGTGTCGAGGAGCTCGGACAAATCCAAAGTTTGGTACTTATCTGTACTGGCCGGTATTCTGCTTGCCAGGCTAGTTCCCAGTCGCGGTCTGGCAGCGTATCTGCGCTGTAGGCGGGAGCGGCGCCGGTATGCTGTTGTATCTGTTGCATGCTGCCGGCAACATCGGCGTTAGCAGGGAACAGGCCGGTAATACGGTTGTGCGCCCAGAAAACGGCTGTGTCACTTTGTTCTTGGAATTGTGCGTGCTGGCCTTTGTCTTCAACCGTCACTGAAAGTGCGCCACACTCATCAAGCACCTGGGTTATCTGTTCCACCCGATTCTTATCTGCTTCCAGCTTGAGTTGTAGCCAGGGCATGGATTTCGCAACCTTAAGGTGCAAGCGGACAATTTACGCTACGGCCAGGTAGGCATGGCTGTCTTATCTTAGCTTCTGTTTCTATAACCCCAACTTCTTTTCGAGGTAATGGATGTTGACGCCACCTGCCTGAAACGCTGCATCGGACATGATGTCCTCATGCATGGGTATGTTGGTCTTGATACCCTCGATAACCATTTCTGATAGTGCAACACGCATACGTGCCATCGCCAACTCGCGCGTATCACCATGCGCGATCAGTTTTGCGATCAACGAATCGTAATACGGTGGCACCGAATAATTGTTATAGATGTGGGAGTCCACACGTATCCCGGGTCCGCCGGGTTGATGATACTGCACGATGCATCCCGGCGACGGGAGAAAGCTGGATGGATCCTCTGCATTGATGCGGCATTCGATAGCGTGCCCACTAATAGTGATGTCTTTTTGCCGGTAAGCCAATTTCTCTCCGGCGGCAATCCGCAGTTGTTCTGCTACAATATCGATGCCGGTAATCATTTCCGTCACTGGGTGTTCAACCTGTATCCGCGTGTTCATTTCGATGAAATAGAATTCACCGTCTTCATAAAGAAACTCAAAGGTACCTGCGCTCCTATAATCGATATTGCGGCAGGCCTCGGCGCAGCGCTCTCCAATTGTTCGTCGCAATTTGTCCGAGATTCCAGGGGCTGGCGATTCTTCGACGACTTTCTGGTGGCGTCGTTGCAGCGAACAGTCGCGTTCGCCTAAGTGGATGGCATTGCCATGTTGGTCGGCGAGTACCTGAAACTCGATGTGCCGCGGGTTACCCAGGTACTTCTCCATATATACCGTGTCGTTGCCGAACGCGGCCGCAGCCTCTGCCCGGGTTAGTGAGATTGCGTTCAGCAGCGTCGCTTCTGTATGTACGACGCGCATACCCTTGCCACCGCCACCGGCGGTGGCCTTGATCAATACCGGATAACCGATCTTGGCGGCAACGCGTAGGTTTTCGTTTCCATCGTCGCCGAGCGATCCCTCGGAGCCGGGGACGCAAGGGACCCCGGACTTCTTCATCGCCTGGATGGCGGAGATCTTGTCACCCATTAGTCGCAACGTTTCCGGGCGTGGGCCGATGAAGATAAAACCGCTTTGTTCGACGCGTTCTGCAAAATCGGCGTTCTCGGCGAGAAACCCGTAACCCGGATGAATGGCGTTGGCGTCGGTGACTTCGGCCGCACTTATGACGGCCGGTATGTTCAGATAGCTTTCCGCTGCCGGCGCCGGGCCGATACACACCGATTCATCGGAGAGCCTGACGTATTTGGCTTCGCGGTCGGCCTCCGAGTGAAGCGCGACGGTTCGAATGCCCAGCATATGGCAGGCACGCAGAATCCGAAGTGCGATCTCACTGCGATTAGCAATCACGACTTTTTCGATCATCGGTATTTATGTGTTTGGTTGTGGCAGTGCGATTATTCGATTATGAACAATGGCTCGCCGTATTCCACCGGTTGGCCATTTTCTTTCTGAATGGCGCGAATAACTCCGGATTTATCCGCTTCGATTTCGTTCAGCATCTTCATGGCTTCGATGATACACAGGGTATCGCCCACCTCTACTTGGCTGCCGACCTCGACAAAGGGTGTACTGTCGGGAGAAGCGGCACGGTAGAACGTCCCCACCATGGGTGAGGTCACGACATGCCCAGACGGAATGGCAGGAACCGGCGGTTCGGATTTGGCCGGGGCCGATCTTTCTGGCGTAGCCGTTGGGACGACCACGGGTGCCGAACCAGCACGACTGATACGTATGGATTCCTCGCCTTCATGTATCTCGATTTCACCTAGGCCCGATTCCTCAAGCATTTCGATTAGTTTTTTAACCTTGCGAATGTCCATCACCACGATCCTATTCTGCGAGATGCTCCAGCGCCGCCTGCAGTGCAAGCTCGTAGCCATGTGCTCCGAGACCGCTGATAACGCCGACGGCAATGTCGGAGAAGTGCGAATGACGCCGGAAGGGCTCACGCGCAAAGATGTTCGACAGATGTAGCTCGATAAACGGGATGCTGGTAGCGGCCAGCGCGTCGCGCAGGGCCACACTGGTATGCGTGAAGGCGGCCGGATTGAGAATAATGAAGCCGACCTTTTCGTCCATAGCCGCTTGCACCCGGTCTATCAGCTCGTGCTCGGCGTTGCTTTGGAAAAAAGAGATCGTGTGGCCGGCCGCGGTGGCGCGCTTGTCGAGGCGCTGGTTGATTTCAGCCAGGCCAACGTGCCCGTAGACCTCCGGTTCACGCGTGCCAAGGAGGTTCAGGTTGGGTCCATTGATTACCAGGAGCTCAGCCATGTCGATATCCCTAGGCGCTGCCTGCTACGACCTGCGATTTGTGGCACTTTCTGGTCAACTTTGTAAGCATGATGGCGACAACGGTATTTTGTACCGCCGGCACTCGATTGTCTAGTTTGCTGCAAGTTAGCCGAACTTGCCCGCTATATCAAGGAAGATCGATGCAAGTCTAGCCTAGAAGCAATCCGGGCGGCGGCTAGTTGCTACTACTTACAGTGGCGGCTCAATTCAGGAATTGCGAGCGATGGTGGGTACGCTTAGCTTGTTCAGGATCTGCAGGAACTGGTCGGCCGAGCGGAAACCGTATAAGCGCAAATCTCGGCGCTCATCGCCGCTGGCAGTGATAAATACCGTCGCCGGCGGACCGTAGACCCCGAAGTGGTTCTTCAGGGCGCTAATTTGGGGATCGAACGCATTAGTCACGTCCAGTTGCAATAGCACAAATAAGTCCAGGGCGGCGCGCACATCGGCATTGGCAAAGGTTTGCCTTTCCATGCGCAAGCAGTCGGTACACCAGTCGGCATAGTAATCGACGATTACCGGTCTGCCGGCGAGCCGAGCCGCGATGAGCCGGTCTTCTAAAGTGGCGAGCTCGATGATGCGCTCGAACAGACCACGCTGTGCGGCGACGTTGACTGACGGATCTGGCCCGGATAGTAGGGTCGGCACTGGCCGCAGGACATCGCGATGCCCAGTAAGGCCACCCACTAAGGCTAATATGCCCCAAATGAGTAGACCAGTCTCCAAGCCTTTCCACAGAAAGCGCCATCCCCTGGTGCTTCTGGGGAGACTTTGGCTGGCACCGAGATATATCGCCACCCCCACGAAAAGCGCTGCCCACAAAAACAGTATTGGGACGTTTGGCAGGAAACCGAGTAGGTAAACGGCGACAGCGAGCAAGAGCACACCGAATCCTTGCTTGATCTTTTTCATCCATGGCCCGGCCTTGGGTAGCAGCCAGCCGGCGCCGACGCCGCAGGCGATCAAGATGACGCCCATACCGAGGGCCATCGAAAACATCATGGCGCCGCCCAACACCGGGTCTCTACTGGCAATCGCCACTCCCAGCGCCGAGATCAGTAGCGGCGACACGGAACACTCTGCTCCAGTCGTCATCGGTGAACTTGGCTTCACCACCAGCAATATTCTCACCAACCGCACCACCAGCGAGATTAAAAACAGTTACATTTACTTCCCCTGTTGAATACCCATTTGTAAGCGTGGTGGCACGCCCAATGTTTAGACCCACTAGGCCGGCAATATCATCTTGAGCGCCCCGTCCAGTTACATCTCCC
>LXTK01000243.1 GCA_001643475.1 Proteobacteria bacterium SPGG2
TGGTGAGCTTTGCCAACAACGTGCCGGCTATGCGTGGCATCGAGCTCGCGCACATCTGGTACTCGCAGGCGGTTCAGCGCACGGCGATCAACACCGAAGCGGTTTATCTCATGATGCACCACGTCTTCGATGAGCTCGTGTACCGCCGAGTCGAATGGAAGTGCGATGCGCTCAATGCAAGATCCCGTCAGGCCGCATTGCGACTCGGCTTCACGTTCGAAGGCATATTCAGAAAACACATGATTGTAAAAGGCCGCAACCGCGATACGGCCTGGTTTGCGATGACAGACGATGAATGGCCGAACGTAAAGAAAAATATTAAGATGTGGCTGTATGCGGACGGCCTTGATGTCTTCGGGCTACGGCGTTTATCGTTGACTGAGCTTAACGCGAACTTGGTCGGTTGATTATTCGAACGTTCGATCTATCCCAGGGTTTATGATGCGCCAGATTGAAGGCCGTTGTCACTGCGGAAACATCCAGTTTAAATTCTTGTGGCCATCGCTGGAGGCAGAGATACCGGTGCGGGTGTGCGGCTGCTCGTTTTGCACCAGACACAACGGTACCTATACTTCACATGCGAACGCCCGACTTACTGTGGAGATCGCGGACAAGTCCCTGGTCAACAAGTACGTGTTTGGCACCAAGACCGCGGAGTTTCACATATGCGCGCGCTGTGGTGTGGTTCCTTTTGTCACCAGCAAGATCGACGGGCATGAGTACGGGGTTGTGAACGTTAACACCTTTGAAAACGTACGCGCCCTCCAATTACGCTCGTCGGTCTCCGACTTCGAAGGGGAAGCGTTAGCTGACAGGCTGCAGCGACGTAAGCGTACCTGGATCCCAGACATCACTATATCGATTGCACGCGAAGGGCGCAGCGATTAGCCTAAGCGAGAAATGTGCGCGTGAGCCAAAACCCTGAGCTAAGATTGGCAAGACCGGCGGATGCCGCGCGCATCGCGCTCATGTCACGTGATCTCGTTGAGCATGGCCTACCGTGGTCCTGGAATGGTGCACGCGTAGCGAAGCACGTTCGCTGCCCCGACAGTGTCGTACTGACGGCTTGGGTCGAGCGGCGTCTCGCCGGCTTCGCCATCATGCATTTCCGCGACGAAAGCGCGCACTTGCATCTTCTTGCCATTAACTCGGGTTTCCAGCGCCTCGGCATAGGCTGCCGTCTCATCGAGTGGCTCGAGAAGTCCGCCCGTGTCGCGGGCACTTTCATTGTCAGCCTCGAGGTGCGAGCCAGCAATCATGCCGCACGCGCCTTTTATCGTAGGCTCGGCTACACCGAACTCGTCTGCATCCCCGGCTACTACTCGGGCCGCGAAGCGGCGATACGGATGAGCCGCGACTTGTGTTGTAGGTCTCCGGTGCGTGCGACCTAACGATGCGTCGATTAGCCCGACAGGCTGTGCGTTCCGGTATTAACCATTAACCGCAATGGGCGTAACTGGCATGAGTATGATTGAGTCTGGCTGGATTCTGTACGTCGCCCTGTTGGCGCTGTTGTATTTGTTCTGGCGGAATGTACGAGGCCTGTCGTTCGATGATCTGTTGGAACGCAGTGCCCGCGAGCACCACACCGTGTTAAAGGTCATCAAGAAGCATCCCCGTGGCGGGAGCTGGTCCGAGCACAAGCAGGCCGCGGTCGAYCYGAAAGCGCTCTACAGCTTTCGCCGTGACTCTTTTAAGCATAGAGCAGAATAGATCTCTGACACAAATACACCCTCAATCATGTCTGGTGAACGAGGGGCCAATCTTTTGTAGCAAGATGCTGCGTAATGAAATTGGGAACATCTTATGGCTCGAAAAGAGAAAACCTATCCTCACACCAATGACCATTTGACGAAAGGGGACTGGAATCCAAGCTGGAATCAACTTCAGGAAATGGATTCCGAGTTCCTGGAAGCATACCTTGCGTTTCGTAGCGTGCCGCATCGTGAAGGCCCGCTCCCGGCGAAATTCAAGGAGTTAATTCTCGTTGCTATTAACGCGGCCACTACCCATCTTTACGGCCCGGGCGTGCGGCGGCACATACAAAATGCCCTCAAGGCTGGCGCTACAAAGGAAGAGATATTGGAAACAATTCAGCTCACCACCGTCATGGGGATTCATTCGTGTAATTTAGCGATCCCAATTTTGATGGAAGAGGTTTCGAATATCGAAAAATGAGCTACGGGGACGGGAGCTGAACTCGAGTATCAGAGGTGATCGCTGGATTCACATTTCAAGTCCAGTAACGAGGTTGAGCGCGAAAGCCTCGATAGAGGTTTTGTCGACTGACCCCCAGTCCGGCCAGAATAAATGAGAGCTGAGATCGATGACATCTTTAAGTGAACGCCTAAAAAATAATGAGATCGTCCTGCTCGACGGCGGGGTTAGCACCGAGATTCAGCAGCAAGGGGTGGCTCTGGATACGGAGGTATGGAGTGGGATTGCCCACAAGACACATCCTGACGCTGTGCGTCAAGTCCACGAAGATTATATCCGGGCGGGGGCGCAGGTCATTACGACCAACACGTTTTCCACCGCGCGCCACGTCTTGGAAAGCATCGAGTTGGGCGACGAGGTCAAGACCATCAACACTGAGGCGGTTCAGTTGGCCAAAGTGGCCCGCGATAATGTTGCGACTGGCGAGATTTGGATTGCCGGGTCGATGTCAAGTACGCAGCCCCTAAACAGTAAGCAAGAGGTAGCTACGGGAAAAAAGGCAGCGGCCAACTATCACGCTCACCTCTACGGTTGCGTTCGCGCAGATCAGGGATCGTTAGTTTTATGCGGGGCTCCGACACGGGATGACCACGACCCATCGACAATTTGTTCCATTTGAAACAGTATGTCCGTTGTCAACGGGGTCTGCAACGTTCGAATCCTGTTTCTCCCATGCAAGCACACGTCGACATCCCGGGGCGCTCCTCATCTCGGTTGGCACCTGCCGCAGTGAAACTGGTGATGCTGTTGGAAAAGGATACGATAAGGCCACGGAATGGACACCGTCAAAAGGCGCTAGGGTTTTAGTTTAAACTCGCTAAATAATTAGCACTTAAGCTTATTGATGTGAAAACGCACGGCTTGAACCCGCGAATCAGAAAGTCTCCGTTTTTTGCGTCCGCCTTAAAATACGGCGCAACGGAGTTTCATCCCTATAACGGTATGTGGATGCCGGTGGGTTATGACACACCGATCAACGAGTATTGGAATACCATTGAACGCGCCGGTCTATGGGACGTCGCGGTGCAACGTATCGTGGAAATCAGTGGTGGCGACGCGCGGGATTTTATGGATATCTTGACCTCGAGAGGCCTGAGCAAAGTCGGCGTGGGTGATTGCCGTTACACCATCATAACCAATCAGGATGGAGGCATACTTAATGACCCGGTACTTTTACGCATGGACGAAAATAAATACTGGTTATCCACCGCTGACAACGATATGTACTTGTGGGCTAAGGGGGTCGCAGTGTTCGCCGGTATGGATGTACAGATTGAAACGCCCCATGTTTATCCGTTGCAGATACAAGGCCCCAAATCTCCGGCAGTAGTTTCTGCGGTTTTTGGTGATCAGATTCTTGATCTCAAGTACTACACTTGGATGAATGCATCGGTAGGCAATATAGACGTGGTGATTTCCCGCACCGGGTTCAGCTCGGAAGTCGGATTTGAGGTCTATTTGCTGGGAAATGAAAACGGCGATGCGTTGTGGGAGATAATTATTGAGGCGGGAGAGCCCCATGGTATATCACCGGGTTCGCCAAATAGGATTCGACGTATCGAAGGTGGTGTACTTGATTATGGTTCGGATATCATTGTCGACAATAATCCGTTCGAAATGGGACTGGAACGACTGGTGAGTCTGGATAAGCCCGCGAATTATATTGGCAAACGCGCACTGCAACGTATCGCGGACACCGGGGTTTCTAGAAAAATCACAGGGGCTTTCATGAGTGGTGACGTATTTGAAAAAAATAATGAGCACCGATGGCGGGTGACAAAAGATGGTGTGAAAGTGGGTGAAGTTACTTCCGCGGTTTATTCACCGAGGCTAAAGCGAAATATTGGATTTGTTTTAGCGGATATAGACGTTATTAGAAATAGAAATGGGTTGGAGGTCGACACACCGGAAGGCATCCGTGACCTGGAAATTACGGACATACCATTTATAGACGCCAATAAAACCATTCCCAGGCAGACATTGCGCTAAACGTTTCGACCAAGACGAGATACTTCCGTACAAAGCTTTATTCAAAGCATCGAGTTACAACTTGGGAACCAAGGACCCTAGTTCAAGACAGACGCAACAAGTAGGACGGGACAGGAGATTGGGCAGCCTATCGACTCCGAGTAGTGTTCAAAGACTACAGAAGGCAGATTCTTGATCTGAAGTACTACACTTTGATGCCGAAACTGGGCAGCGAGATCGAGGACTAACTGCCCGACCCCGATCCCGGCTTTTGGCGCACGAATCCTTCCTACATCTAACCGCCAGGGATGGCCGCTGTCGCACGTCCTCGACCGCTGTTCCCGACGCGGTTCTACCTCCTCCATCCATGGAGTCGTGTGCTTCGCGGCACCTGYWCGYCTCGGCAACTGCTCCGACAACTGCTCCTGCATTGCTCTACTTTCCTACATCTGACCGCCAGGGATGGTGGAAATGCAAAGGGAGTGTAGGAACAATCCTTGCCATGTAGGTCACGTGTAGGTCGCATACGGTCGAACCACCCCCCCAACTGCAGGGGGCATGAACCGTGAGCGGTAAACCGTGAGCCATAGCAATTAAGGCATTTTTGCGCCCTATGCAATTTTTACCCCTTCGGTCGAGCCGAGAACGAGGACAGCCGAAACGCGGCCCCGTTAGGGGGCCGGGCATGGATCCCGGCGCCCGCCGTCGGCACAGGGACGTGCCGTCGGCGGGCCCATTAAGGCAATCGAAGTCTCGAGGTTGCCCGTCACGAACCTTGTGACGGGCCGACGACCGCGGGGGAGCGTTTCTTTGGTTACTTTCTTGTCGCGACAAGAACGTAACCCGCGTACAGGGCCGGCGCCCCGATAGTACACTGTCGCGTTAGCGACACGAACTAATAACTCCTTCCATATCCTCCGCATCCCAAATCCCACTTATCATAGCAAGCCCCTGCGCCCCCGCGTCACGCGCCATCGATAAATGCTCCGTGCGCATACCGCCAAGCGCGTATACTGGCATGTTCATATGTGCGCATAGCTCTTCAAACCTCCGCCATCCGAGTGGCGTTGCTTTTGCATGACTGCTCGTCGCTAATACCGGCGCCAATGCAACAAAATCCACCCCCAGGCGCGAGGCGATCTCTAGCTCTTCTTCATTGTGCACGGAAGCACCGACGTAATAGTCCTCGCCCAAAGGACGTGTCGTTAATGCCCGCAGTCGTTGACTATTTAAATGAACACCATGGGCGTTGCAATCCACGACTATTTGCGCCGTGGCGTTAAGCAGGAGCTTGGCGTGGTGACGACGACAAAGATCGCCAACCTGCAAGGCCAAGTTTCGGTATTCTTGTTCAGGCAAATACGGTTCGCGAAGTTGTAACAGCCGCGCGCCGGCCCTGAGTGCACGTTCCAGCTTTTGCAGAAATTCGGCTGGGCCGAGTCGGTGGCTATCGCTAATGACGTAAAGTGCCGGCAGGCGCGTTGCCATTACAATAGTGTAGTTGGCCGCCGGCAACTCAAGTTTCATCAGTCGATCTTGATTGACCCAATCAACGACTTGTCTCTCGCGGCCATGCGGCACGCCATCGTAGTCTGTCACGCGCCAGACATCTAAGAATACTTGCAAATCCGGGTAAGCATGACGTATCTGGATAAGTGGATAGGCCGAACGCACATGAATGCCGAGCTCTTCTTCAAGCTCGCGTTCTAATGCTTCACGAGTCGACTCGCCGGATCTTAGCTTGCCGCCAGGAAACTCCCACTTGCCAGCTTGATGGCTATCGGCCGAACGCTTTGAAAGGAGGACGTCTGACCCATCAACAATGACGCCAACCGCAACGTGTACCGCGCCGTCAGCTGCGATAGTTGGCGTTGATCTGGACATAGTCGTGAGACAAATCCGACGTCCATATGCACGCCGCCGCCGGCCCCATACCAAGATCAACCTTGAGATTGATCTCCGATCGGTCCATAACCGCCTGACCGCGGGGCTCGGTGTACTCAACATCGACCGCACCTTGGCTCACAATCTTCACCTCGTCGAGGTAAATCGAAACTGAACGAACATCGAGTTCAGGAATCTTAGCCCTGCCGATGGCGGCCAAGATTCTTCCCCAGTTGGGATCAGAGGCAAAGAACGCCGTTTTGACCAGCGGCGAATGCGCAATCGTGTAGGCAACTTCAAGACACTCGGCCTCACTCACACCGCCGGTGACATTAATGGTAATAAATTTCGTCGCCCCCTCGGCATCACGCACGATTGCCTGTGCGAGTTCCGTTGTTACCTGAGCAACCACCTGCGCCAGCTGCACGAACTCAACACTGTCAACGCTATCGATAAGGGGTGCTTGCCCTTGGCCAGTCGCAAGCAAAACAAAAGAATCGTTCGTAGAAGTGTCTCCATCTACGGTAATGCGGTTAAAGGAGTGCATAACTGACTGGTTGATACACTCTTGGAGCACGTTGCGAGTTACTGCCGCGTCGGTTGTAATGAACGCAAGCATGGTCGCCATATCAGGGCAAATCATGCCCGCGCCCTTGACGATACCGGTGATAGTGGCTGGCTTACCCTCAAGCTCAAACTCGCGTGACACCCCTTTGGCCACCGTGTCTGTTGTCATAATACCGTGGGCCGCGTCGGCCCACCCTGATGCGCTTAAGCGCGATATACAAGCTGGCAACGCATCAACGAATGGTTTCACTGGCAGACATTCACCGATTACGCCGGTGGAAAACGGCAGTACCTCTTCGCCCTTACAGCCGAGTTGCTCAGCCAGCGCATCGCAGCACGTCAGCGCATGAGCAAGTCCGAGGTCCCCGGTGCCAGCATTGGCATTACCGGCATTTATCAGAAGTGCGCGTGGTGAAGTTTGTGCCAAGTGTTTGCGCGCTACCGTCACCGGTGCGGCACAGAAACGGTTGCGGGTAAAGACGGCCGCGGCTTGTGAGCCCGGCGCGATCTCTATCACCACCAGGTCGGGGCGGTCCTTGTATTTGATTCCAGCCGAACCGACTGCAAGCCGAATCCCTCTAACCGGATATAGGGTGGGCAACTGTGATAAGCCGACTGCCATTGATCGTTATCCGTAATTCGTAAGTTGCATCGCTGACGCGACAGTATACTACCGGGGCGCCGGCCCCGTACGCGGGTTACTTTGACTCGGACCTTCCCTGGCCCTCGCCTTTCGGGTCGCCTGCGGCGGTCCAAATTTGATCCTGTCAAATTTGTCTTTTCRGCGRCAAGACAATWTTGCCGGGAGCAAARTTGGGCGCGYGCTTGCTTCGCGCGCCCGCAAGGGGCCGCGCCAAGGACGGCGCGGCTCCAAGTAACCAAAGAAACGCTCCCCCGGCGCTGCGCCGGCAAACCCAGCCGATCCCCTCGCTTAGGCGCTTGTCTCAGAAGGTTCTCCGACAGGGCATCTGACCTCCATGGATGGCCGCTCTCGCACGTCCTGTGCTTCGCGGCACCTGCACGTCCAGGTGCAATGGAGGAAATGCAAAGGATTGTAGGCCGCTCCTGCGCGTCCCTGCGCCCGCGGCATTAGTGCATCCATGCACGTCAGAACAATCCTAGCCATGGTGCCCTGACGTCGAACGCGTAGCCTCCTGCTCGCGCCCCTGCGGGCTTACCCTTCGTCTGCGCGCCTCGTTCGGCTTGCTTGAAGGGGAGAAAAACCCCTACACCTTACTACTCACGACTTACGGCTAACGACTTACGACTAACGGCTCACCATTTACGAATCACGGTTCACGACCCTGGCTTGACCGAAGGGGCGAAAAAATCAACGGCAAGATATCGGGATATAAGCACATACCGAGCGTGAATGGCTCATACGAAAGATTCGAGCTCCTTAAACGCCATGGGCGAAAGAATAAGGAACCGCGAAACATGAGGTCAACATCTTTGAGTCACAGTCCTAAGTGGTAGGTTAACGCGACTTACAAACAAGGCTTCATCCCGTTATAATAAGTGGCCGTGGGGGGCCCTAATTTATAACTCAGCACGACAGAAGGATGGACAACTAAATTAGTCGTGCGTCAAATCGTACTCGACACCGAAACGACCGGACTCGACCCCGAAGAAGGCCACCGAATCATCGAGATCGGCTGTGTAGAGCTGCTCAACCGACGGCCCACAGGCAATAACTACCACCAATACATTCAACCCGACCGAGATGTCGAAGAAGGTGCACTCGACGTACACGGGATTACTAACGCGTTCTTGGCCGACAAACCGAGGTTTGCAGACGTCGCGCAAGACTTTCTCGAATATATCAAAGGCGCAGAACTGATTATCCACAACGCGCCGTTCGATATCGGGTTCATCAACTACGAACTTGCGCTCGCAAAAGCTAACCATGAAGACGACGGTGAGCGTGCTACCAAGATCGAGGAGCACTGCACGATCGAAGATACTTTGGTTTTCGCTCGCAAAATCCATCCCGGTCGGAAGAACGATCTCGACTCGTTGTGCAAGCGCTACAACATCGATAATTCGGAGCGGACGTTCCATGGCGCGTTGCTTGACGCGGAGATCCTAGCCGACGTTTATCTGGTGATGACAGGCGGTCAGGCTGGCCTATTCGACGAGGGCCGTGGTGTCGCACAGCACTGGGTTGGCGACAGTAACATCAAACGCCTTGATTCCAATCGAGCTCCTTTGTTAATTATTCGTGCTAACGAACAAGAGATGGCAGCCCATGAAACCTGGCTGGATGAGATCAACCAGACGAGCGGCGGTCGGTGTCTCTGGCGAAAACCAGACGCTTAAACTAAGTGCTTTACCCAATCGGGATCAACTAAACAGACCTTAAACTGTCGGGCGCTAGCCCGTCTTTTTTGTTAATCTCCCGCAATGCCTAACTCAGTCATTACCGTCGAGCGTTTAAGCAAACGCTTCGGCGATGTCACCGCCGTCGATGAGGTCAGCTTTTCCATTGCGCAAGGGTCCACCGCAGCGCTACTTGGGGGTAACGGTGCTGGCAAAACGACGACACTAGCGATGTTGCTCGGCCTTTTGTTGCCGAGCCGGGGTCGCATCTCGATCTTTGGTGAGGATATGCTGCGGCACCGCTATCGCGTACTACCACGCATGAATTTTTCCTCACCCTACATCGACCTACCGCATCGCCTCACGGTGCGTGAGAATCTGACGGTTTACTCCCGACTTTATGGATTGCCGCATATCAAACCTCGCTTGGCTCGCTTAGCCCATGAACTTGATCTAGAGGGGATATTCAATCGTACTTATGGTCAGCTTTCTTCGGGTCAGCGGACACGGGTTGCGCTGGCCAAAGCCTTACTTAATCAACCAGAACTACTGTTATTGGATGAACCCACTGCGTCACTTGATCCGGATAGCGCCGATTATGTACGTGGCTATCTAGAAACCTATCAAGCAGGTTCGGGCGCGACGATTCTACTGGCATCCCATAATATGTCCGAAGTCGAACGTCTTTGCGATGATGTGATTATATTGCGCGCTGGCAAGATCGTCGACCGCGGAACACCGCGTAGCTTACTAGACCGTTATGGAAGACAGAATATGGAAGAGGTGTTCATAGATATTGCGCGTGAACGCTACCTTGAGTTCGGGGTTGAACCGCGAAAGGTTGCGAAGTGAGCGGATACCTTGCTCGCACTATTGGGTCATTTCGTCGTATCGCAGCGATAGTCTTGCGACACGTATATCTGCTCCGCCGCTCTTGGCCCCGAATTCTTGAGTTGATGTACTGGCCAACGGTGCAGATGATTCTGTGGGGCTTTATTACGCTTTTCTTTGTGAATCACAGCTCATGGGTGGCGCAAGCGGCTGGCATCCTGATATCCGCCGTACTGCTTTGGGATGTCTTGTTTCGCGGGCAGCTGGGTGTATCGGTAATCTTCATGGAAGAGATGTGGTCACGCAATCTAGGTCAGTTGTTCGTCAGTCCGTTGCGGCCGATTGAGCTAATCGGCGCGCTTTTCACTATGAGCCTCATCCGCACCATCATCGGTGTCGGCGGCGCTTCGCTCATTGCAATCGGATTGTTTCACTATTCGATATACGATCTGGGATTGCCGTTGATAGCGTTTTTCGTGAATTTGATCGTGATGGGTTGGTCCATCGGCCTGATCGTCTCGGGCACGATACTCCGCTACGGACTCGGGGCTGAGAGCTTGGCCTGGATCGCGATCTTTGCACTACAACCCATCAGTGGGGTCTACTATCCCATCGACGTATTGCCACCATGGCTACAACATGTGGCTTTCATGTTGCCGTCCAGCCATGTGTTCGAGGGGATGCGCGCAGTGTTGATCGATCAGACGTTCCGCGTGGACTTGTTAGTCAATGCGCTGGTGCTGAACGTGTTCTTTCTTGGCGGTGGCATTGTCGCGTTCTTGCTCTTTTTCAGAGCGGCGAGAGTCGGCGGCCAGCTTGTGCAGGTGGGGGAGTAAGGGAGGCGTTGGGGGACCGCTAAAAGTGGGTCCTAATGTTGTCCCAGATCTGATCTTGCTCACGCCGTCCGGTACCGTCGCGGCGGTCGTCCTTGCTAGGCTCCCAGCGTAACATCGTACGCCGGTCGATGCCGGAGCGCCGGTTAAATATGCGTCGATCGGGCCCAGTATACTTGCTGGGATTGGCTGTCTCCTTGCCCATGTTTCCCACCCCTGGAAATAAACGCATGTATTATATCGAATTTTGGCCGCGGGGAAAACCCGTGGCAAGAATCTAGGGTGCGAGGCCTAAACGTGCGCGCATTCCTCGGCCGAAGCCGAGCTCAGTACAAAGCGCGCTCAACCGACTTCGATCGGCTGGCTGCCGGGCCAACTGTTCAGGGTCAAAGCTGATTGGGGCATCGACGGCGATGTCGGCGAGTTGTTGTGATAGATAAGCGTCTTCCTTGCCACTTGCCAGCGCCTGATGCACATGAGCCGCTCGTCGGATCTTAAGGTGGGGCACCTCATGCAGGCGCTCATAGACAGCATCCAGCGACCCGAAATGGTCGAGGAGCTGGGCCGCCGTTTTTTGGCCGATGCCGTTTATTCCAGGAATGTTATCGACTTTGTCACCCATGAGGGCAATGAGATCGACAATTTGAGTTGGCATGGCACCAAAGTGCGTCTTGATGTCGGCAGGACCGAACCGTCGGTCGCGGGCAAAGTCCCACCAAATATCGCCGTCTTGGATGAGTTGCGCTAGGTCTTTGTCGCCGGAAACGATGATTATCTTAAATCCTTGGCGACGCATGTTGTGCGCGAGGGTGCCGATCAAGTCATCGGCCTCGTAGCGGGGGCTGACGTAACTTGCGAGTCCCATGGCTTGGCACAATTGCTGGCAGGCTGCGAGCTGGGCTTCGAGCTCTGGCGGTGGCAGCTCGCGATTTTCCTTGTAGGCAGGATAGATCTCATTGCGAAACGATGTTGTTAGGCTTTCGTCAAAGGCAACGGCAATATGCTTGGCGTCGGTCTGTGCCAGCAGGCGTGCGAGAAAATCGGCGAAACCATAGACGGCATTGGCGGGATTGCCGTTCGCATCCGTCATCGTGTCGGGCAGGGAGAAATAGGCGCGGAAGATATAGATGCTCGCGTCAACCAGATAAAGCTGCTTCAAACCTGCTTACTTCCTGTTCGTTTGCCGTGGTGGGGGGTGTGAGTGATGATCAGATGTCAGAAGGCGGAGGACAGAAGACAGATCGACGGCCGGCCTCCACCGTGGCACTTAGATGATACTGTATTCTTTTATCTGGTGCAGTCTTCCATCCTCTGTCCTGAGAAAATGGTGGGCGATGCTGGGTTCGAACCAGCGACCCCTGCCGTGTGAAGGCAGTGCTCTCCCACTGAGCTAATCGCCCATCGTCAGAACTTCAAGAAACAAAAGTTTACGCGGCCCTACCGATTAGCGTCAAATTTTAGGCTGAATTTATCTCGGTTTTTATTTACTATGGCCATCGACCTATCTCTCAATCCACTATCGATGTCATGACGGTGAGAACGCGTTTTGCCCCCAGCCCGACCGGTTATCTTCATGTCGGTGGCGCCCGTACTGCGCTATTTTCTTGGTTACATGCCCGCAAACACGGCGGTGTGTTCGTGTTGCGCGTGGAAGATACAGACCGCGAACGTTCTACGGCAGAATCGGTCAACGCGATCTTGGAAGGCATGACCTGGCTCGGCTTGGAATACGACGAGGGGCCATTCTATCAGACCGAGCGGTTTGATCGCTATCGAGCCGTGATCCAGCAGCTGCTCGACGAGGACAAGGCCTACCATTGCTACTGCTCGAAAGAGCGATTGAACAGCCTGCGCGTTGAGCAACTTAAGAACAAACAAAAGCCGCGCTACGACGGTCATTGTCGCGATCGCCGAGACTCGCCGTCCGGGAGCGTGGCACCGGTCGTGCGCTTCAAAAACCCGCCTGACGGCAATGTGGTTGTCAACGATTTGATCAAAGGTCGGGTTGTCTTCAGTAATACTGAACTCGACGACCTAATCATTGCTCGGTCAGATGGCAGCCCTACCTACAACTTCACGGTGGTGGTGGACGACATGGATATGGAGATCACCGATGTGATTCGTGGTGACGACCATCTTAATAATACGCCGCGGCAGATCAATATCCTGAATGCACTCGGCGCAGCGACACCCGCCTACGCTCACGTCCCCATGATCCTCGGCGCTGATGGCCAGCGATTGTCCAAGCGCCATGGTGCCGTCAGTACCATGCAGTTCCGCGAAGAGGGGTTCTTAGCGGAAGCCTTACTCAATTACCTCGTACGCCTAGGTTGGTCGCACGGTGATCAAGAGGTATTCTCCATCGACGAGATGATCAAGCTGTTTGATATTAACAACGTCCAGCGTTCGGCTGCATCGTTCGATCGTGAAAAGTTGTTGTGGCTGAGCCAACACTACATTAAGACGAGTGACCGAGCCCATATCGCCCATCACCTGAGCCGACATTTGGGGCAGCTCAATGTCGACCCCACTACCGGTCCGGCATTGGTCGATGTCGTCGACGCGCTGCGGGAGCGGGCCAAAACCCTAGTGGAGATGGCGCAGACCAGTGCCGTTTATTATCGCGGGTTCAAAGGTTACGACGAGAAGGATGCCAGCAAGTTTTTAAAGCCCGAAATCCTCGGTGCGTTAACGGATCTACAAGAACGGTTAGCGCTGGTTTCTGACTGGACGGCTGAGGCCATTCATCAGGTGATTCAGGAAACAGCCGACGCGCACGGCCTTAAACTTGGCAAGATAGCGCAGCCGCTGCGGGTTGCGGTTGTTGGCCGCGCCGTGTCGCCACCTATCGACGTCACCTTGACACTGGTCGGGCAGGAAAGAACATTAGAGGCATTGGACAAAGCGCAGATCTATATACGACAGCGAGAGGTTGGGCCAACTTGACCCTAGCGTATACCGGGCGTTAAAGTACCGGGCCTTTTTGGGGCCATAGCTCAGCTGGGAGAGCGCTTGCATGGCATGCAAGAGGTCGGCGGTTCGATCCCGCCTGGCTCCACCATTTTTCGGTGATTGGTGATCGGTAATGGGTGATTGGTAACTTGGTGCTTCAGAGGCCGGCTTGTCATATCGCCAGTTACCAGTCACAGATCACGAGTCACAACTTACGATGTGCAGGCGACCGACAGGGCAAGGATTGTTCCTACAATCCATTTGCATTTCCACCATCCCTGGCGGTCAGACGCAGGAAGGTACGACTCCAGGGAAGGAGGACGACTGCAAGGATGCAGGAGGTAGAGCAACGCAGGGAGCGGTTGCCGAGGTAGAGTTGCGCCAGGAGCAGCAACCGAGAACAATGCAGGCGACCGGCAGGGATGCTGGAAGTTAGGACAACGCAGGGAGCAGTTGTCGAAGCAATTGCCGGGATGCGCAAGAGCGGCCGGTTCACGGTTCACGAACTTGTCCCCATCGTCTAGTCGGCCTAGGACACAGCCCTTTCAAGGCTGCAACAGGGGTTCGAATCCCCTTGGGGACGCCACCTTATTCCTACCTTCAATGCCGATCCGGTAACGGATCTGGCACGTCCAGTCGCCTGGATCGAGCTCCATCCGATCAACGACTGAAGACAGCAGGTCCTTAAGTGCCTCACGGCTCATGCGCTGCGTGTCATCAGCTATGCTTTGAAGCAACTTCCTGACATCATTCTCGTTGATGTCCTTCATGGCTTTGGCAGCCTCGTTTTCCTGCTCCAGCCTTCGTGCTTCATCAAGCAGTAACTTACGCTCTCGTTCGAGCTTTTCGATCTGCCTCAAGGCGGGATCTGGGTCATCCATCTTCGATGCAAACTCCATCATCT